>JAFOCX010000035.1 GCA_017380975.1 Lachnospiraceae bacterium | reverse complement strand
TTGCCAGTGTGCTCTATAGTATTATTTCCGGTAATGTTCCGGAGTTCTCGCTTGGAATGCTTATCTTGATGGTTGGAAGTGGTATCTGTGGAGGTATATTCGGACGTGGCTTCAATAAGAAATTAGAAAGTAAAATGGTTGATCGTCTGTTTGTTGGCTTGATGATCGTGATGATTTTTATTAATATTTACAATATTTATAAATTTATGTAGAAGCAAGAAAAGGTGTGGGATCGGAAAGTCCCACACCTTTTAATATATTCTTGATAAAATATATGTCGTTTAAACTTCTGTGCCCTTGAAGATGATATTCTTAACAGAAAGATCGTCTTTGCTTAAGAGTACAATACTAGCCTCTTTGCCAACTTCTAAACTGCCGCAGCGATCATCGATCTTGATCTGCTGAGCCGGGTTGTAAGAGGAAGCACGAACTGCATCAGCGAGCGGAATACCGAACTTAACAGCCTGGCGCATGCAGCCCATTAAGGATGTAACGGAACCTGCGAGAGTCTCCGGATGACCTGCAATAGTTGCACGGTTTCCGTGCACTTCAATTTCCTGACCGCCGAACGGGTAGATGCCATCCGGCATACCGGTTGCTCTTAAGGAGTCGGAAATGATCACCATACGCTCTTTACCGAACATCTTGAATGTAGTACGTACAACACTGCCATGAATATGAACACCGTCAACGATCAGCTCAGCCTTTACGTGCGGAGCGTCACAAGCTGCACCGATCACGCCCGGTTCACGGTGAAGGAAGGACGGCATACCATTGTAAAGGTGGGTTGCATGAGAAGCGCCTGCAGCATATGCTTCACTTGCAATATCATAGTTTGCGATTGTATGACCAAGAGAAACTGTGATACCGTCTTTGGATGCCTCGCGAACGAATTCGATACCGTTCGGCTCTTCCGGAGCAACGGTTACTAATTTTACGCAGCCTTCAGATGCCTCATTGAGGCGGCGGAGCATTGCTACGTCCGGCTCGTGTAAGAATGCTTCATTCTGTGCACCCTTCTTTGCTACACAGAGGAACGGACCCTCAAGATGAATACCAACAACTTCTGCACCGCTCGGATTGCTCTTTCTGTGTGCAGCCGTTACCTGACATACTTTTGTTAACTGGTCCTCTAAGAGAGTCATACCAGTCGGGCAGATATATGTAACGCCCTCGGATAATTCGAAATCAGCGATCTTCTGAAGACCTTCCGGAGTTGCATCACTGAAATCTTCACCCACAGCACCGTGGAAGTGAACGTCAACCAGACCCGGAATTACATAACAGTCCGCAGCGTCGATGACAACGTCATCACTGCTGGTTTCGGAAATGAACATACCTTCTGTATAAAGATCGCGCTCGACAAAGCCTTTTTCAAGGTCAAAAACCTGTCCGCCGATTATTCGCATACTTTAACCCCCGCTTCAACAACTTTGCTTAAGGAAGCTGTATCACCAACAACAACTACATCCGGATGGAGCTGAAGGATGGAAGCCGGACAATCCGGAGTGATCGGTCCGCAGATCATTTTGTAAAGGGCATCTGCTTTTGCTTCACCGGAAGCGATCAGAAGAACGCGGCGGGCAGCCATGATGCAGCCAACGCCCATTGTAAGAGCCTGACGCGGAACATCGTCGATTGTCTCGAAGAAACGAGCGTTTGCGTCGATGGTGCTCTGTGTGAGGTCTACAACGTGAGTTTCTTTTGTGAAGAATGCATCCGGCTCGTTGAAACCGATATGGCCGTTGTTGCCAAGTCCGAGGAGCTGAATGTCAGCGTAGCCAAGGGAAGCAACGAGAGCGTCGTAGTTTGCACACTCAGCCTCAGCATCTTCAGCAAGACCGTTCGGAACGTTTGTGTTTGCAACATCGATATCGATGTGTTTGAACAGGTTTTCCTGCATGAAGTAGCGGTAGCTCTGATCATGTGTGCCTGCAAGACCCTTGTACTCGTCAAGGTTTACAGATTTAACTTCCTTGAAGCTGATCTCGCCGTTGTTATATTTCTCGATTAATCCTTTGTATGTTGCGATCGGTGTGGAGCCTGTAGCAAGACCAAGTACACAGTTCGGTTTTCTGATCACTTCTGCAGCGATGATGTTTGCAGCGCGTTTGCTCATTGCAGCATAATCTGCTTCCTTATAAATTCTCATAGCTAATAATCTCCTTATTATTTGGTAATAATGTATATGTTACATATTGGCGAACCTGTCGTTAGTACAGGTCCGCCAGATAAAACTTACATAAATAAATTATTTCAGCTCCGGTAAGCTTGCAACAGCCATGGACTGGCCAACACGGCGGAAGTACTCATCCGGTAATGTGAGCTGGAATTTTGCAGCAACTTCCGGATACTCATCGTTGAGGACTTTCTGGCATGTCTCGAATAACAGATCGCCGCCTTTGCCGCTCATTACACGGCCAAGGAGAAGAACATAACGGAAACCATATGTCTCATGGTAGTAAGCAAGAGTATGTCCAAGGTAACAGCCGATAGACTCATAGATCTTGGCAGCTCTCGGGTCATCTTCAGCCATAAGGGCCTGAACTGCTTTTAACTTCTGAGCCGGAGCAGCGGATTCGTCTAATTCGATACCTGCAGCCGGAGCAAGTTTGATCACGCCGTCCTGAGAGAAGTATTTAACGCCGCAGCCGATATCGCCTGCCCACTCATCGATCATCGCATCCGGATTTGCGTCAACCGGAACGAAAGCGAGCTCGTTTAACCAGCCTGTGATACGGCCTTCTTCGTCGATATAACCAACTGCCTCGGAAGTACCCATAGCGATACCGAGAACGTTGTTGTCTTTCAGGCTCATAGTGCCTGCAAGAGCAGAAACGTCACCGTCGTTTGCAACTACATACGGAACATCGCCGAAGGTGTCTTTTACGGCACGGATGTAGATATCTTTTACTTTCTCATCATAGAGCTCCTTCGGAACTTTCAAGAAGAGAGATGCAGTCATAGTACGGTTGTTGATGAAGATACCTGCGGAAGAGATACCAACCGCATCAACTCTCGGCATATGGGAAGCTGCAGATTTGAAAGCTTCTACGATTCCGTTGTAGTGATAATCCGGATCTTCTGTAATCTTCGGATACCAAACAACTTCCTCAGAATAAACAGTTTCGCCGTCAATAACAGCAGAAACCTTACGGTCAGATCCACCTGCGTCGAAACCGATACGGCAGCCTTCTAAGTTGCCGCCGGCTTTGTACGGAGCATCTTTTGCTTCCGGAACATTGTCTGTATAAATAACTTCAAAAGCACTCTCGTAGATGTTAGCCATGAAATCCCAGTCGAATTCACGAGCGCCGCCTTTGCAGTAAGTGCTGCTCAGGTAATCATACATTGCTTTGTCGTTTACATATACTTTGAAACCACCCTGGAGCCAGAGCATAGTTTTTACCATACGGTCGATGTAGTAGCAGTCTGCTTCATACATTTCCGGTGTGCCGTGGATCATAGTGTGCTTTGTAGCCATCTGGCCATCGGCTCTTTCTACTGCGATGGAAACCGGTTTTGTTGCATTCTCTAAGAAAGCCTGATTAAACTTTAAAAGAGGAGTGAACTCCGGATCCAGAACAGGAACGTTTTTTAACTGTACGTCAATACCATAACGATTCATACCAAATATCCTCCTGAAATATATTTTGTATGCGCCTCCCCTAAATACGCACATACTCGTCTAGTGTAATTATTGTACCACGATAATCTGTTTTTGTCACTCAATTATCGGAAAAATGATAGTAAATCAAGTCTGTTGTAATCTTTTCGAACGTTGATTTTTTGGTACTGATTTGGTATAGTTTTAAGTAAGGAAAAAACGAAAATAGAGGAGGCAGAACGATGCAGATTGAATTGAAATTTGGCGAGGTAACAGGCGTTGTTGAAACTCATGGAGGCGAACTGGTTTCCTTTAAAGATGATACAGGGAAAGAATATATTTGGGATGGAAATCCGGCATATTGGACAGGACGCAATCCGAATCTGTTTCCGGTTGTAGGCAATTTGAAAAATGGTTCCATTAAGATCGAAGGAAAAGAATATCAGATGGGCCGTCATGGTTTTGCCAGAAACAGTGAATTTGCAGTGGCAGAGCGTGGGGAAGATTACGTTGTGTTTGAACTTTGCGAGAATGAAGAGACTTTAAAGGTCTATCCGTTCAAGTTTTCTTTCAGGATCGAGCATAGATTGACAGAGCGAGGCTTTACTACAGAATACCGCGTGAAGAATACCGGAGATGGTATGCTTCCTTACTGCGTGGGCGCACATACCGCATTTAACTGCCCGATGAATGAGGGCGAGAAGTTTGAAGATTACGTTCTTGAGTTTGAGAATGAGGAGGAAGCTTCTACGATCTTATTATCTGAGAGAGGCTTGTTCCGCAACGGAGATACCGAAGAGATGCTTTCCGGTAAGATCCTTCCTCTTGATCATAGTGTTTACGCGCGTCTGGATACCGTTGTATTCCGTGGCTTAAACTCAAAGAAGGTTAGTTTAAAACATAAAGAAACCGGGCGTGGTGTTCAGATGGAATTTGAACAGTTCCCGATGATCGCATTTTGGACAAAAGGAGCGGAAAAAGCGCCGTATATTTGCCTGGAGCCGTGGCATGGCTGTGCAGGCTACGAAAATGAAACCGGAGAATTTTTGGATAAGCCGCACGTGATCTGTTTACAGCCGGGTGAGTCTAAGAGTTTAAAATATGCGGTTGAGATCATCTGACAGGATGAGGCTACAATCGTATCATGATTATTTAATAGAAAGAAGTGGAAGGAAACGGACCGGATACGTTCGTTTCCTTACGTTTCCCTAGGGGATAAAAGAATCTTGGAGAGGGAAGGAGGATGTTTGAAGAAACAAAAAAGAAAATGGGGGCATCGATGGATAGCCTTGATTGGAGGAAGCCTGTTTTTGAATTTCCTTCCAATATTGTATCCATATGCCTCAACAACAGACCAATGCTGCGCAGCGGAAAGAATCATGTACATGGATCAAGAAATGCAAGGAGATGCGATGCTCCGTATGATAAATGAAGAACGAGGGCGTCTCGGTTTGATCCAACTGGTAAAGGATGAGAGCCTTACCAAAGCAGCGATGATCCGCGCGGGAGAACAGCAAAGTTTATTTTCGCACACAAGACCGGATGGAACACCATTTTACACGGTATTTTCTCAAATCGGAATCAGGGGAACGATAAAAGGAGAAAATCTGGCGAAAGGAAAATGTGGGCAATACAAACAGGTTGTTCAAGCATGGTTTGAATCAAAAGGGCATCGTGAAAATCTTTTGCGTGACCGGTTTGCAAAGGTTGGAACCGGATATGTTGAGGAAGATGGTATCGGATACTGGTGTCTGTTATTTGCAAATTGATCAGATTGAAGGAACTATGGTTATGGAATACAGAAAATTACTGGAGCTTTGTAAAGGCAGAAAAATTTATATACAAACACATAATTTTCCGGACCCGGATGCGATCGCATCCGGATTCGGATTGCAAAAACTATTTGAGTATTACGGTATTGAATCTGTTTTGTGTTATGAAGGACGAATTGATAAATTGAGTGTCAAAAAAATGACCGATATTTTGGATGTTGATGTATTTGCTTATGAGGAAATACGAAATCAGCTGACCGATGATGATTGGATCATTTGTGTGGATGCTCAAAAAAATGGTGGAAACATCAAGGATTTTGTTGGAATTGAATTTGCATGCATCGATCATCATCCTGTATTTAGTAAAGAGACATATTTATATGAGGATATTCGCTTGGTCGGCAGCTGTGCAACATTAATTGCGGACTATTATAAAGAGCTGGACGTTCCGATGGACTCGCGTGTGGCAACGGCGCTTTTGTATGGAATGCGAATGGATACCATGCAGTTTTCCAGAGGCGTTACGGAGTTAGATATTGAAATGTTTGCTTTTCTGTTTTCCAGAGCAGATCATAGAAAACTGGAATATATGGAAAAGAACAATCTTGAGTTTCGTGATCTGCGTGCATATGGAGCTGCGATC
>JAFOCX010000034.1 GCA_017380975.1 Lachnospiraceae bacterium | reverse complement strand
GTCTGACGGAGTTTCACCTCATTGGCATCAATTGTCATGAGTCCCGCCTGTACCGAATCCAGATTCTGCTTTGCGGAGAGCACATCATTCTGTGTTGCCATTCCGGCTGCTGCCTGGCGTTCTGTTGACTGATAAACAGCCTGCAGCAGTTCAAGGGTCGACTGTAAACTGCCTTTCTGAAGAAGGAGCTGCTCATAACCGATCAATGCACTCTGTGCGCCGGATATCAGCGCTGCACGCGGAGTATCGATCATCTGAATGCGCATCATTTCCGGACTCATCTCCGTCAACTGATCGGCACTCAAAAGCATCTGCTCCGACTGCTGTCCAAGGAGCACCGATGAATATACCATCTCTGCATATGCAGATGGTGCCACGGACATTCCCGGAGGAAGCATCGGACTCTCAAAACCAAGCATTCCCTTAAACATTTCTGCTGTTGACTCCAGCTGTGACGCATAGTCTGCCAGCTGATCGGAACCGTCTTCAATCTGATCCTTTAAGTCATCGATATCACTCATCGAATCTTTTTTATCTTTATATGTTTCACGCAGATTTTGAAGAGTTGTATTGTATACATCGATCAGGCGACCGATCTCTTCATATTCCATCACATTGTCTTCCAGACGCTTCTGGGTCTCATCATCGTAAAGCTTTCCCGGCTGCGGAACAAATTCCTTTGCATGCGCAACGGCCGGACTTGCTGCCAAAGACATAGAAAGCGCCAACGGAAGAATGCGATTCCATTTCCTATTTCTTTTTTTCACTTATTTCACCAATCCTTTGATCGCCCACTCATATGTTTCCATCGCTGCCTGCAGATTCAGCGCTGCCTGCTCTTTATTAGCCTTGGCAGTCAGCCAGGCAATCTCTTCTGCCAGATATTCTGCTCTGCTGATCATGCCAAGCGCCAGTTTCCGTTCTGCCTGGGCAAGCTTTGCCTCCGCAGCCGGCCATCCGTCTTTCACAGACTGATAAGACATTGCCTTCTGCTGAACCTCTTTATACAGATATTCCATCTGCATGCGGACTTCATTTTCTTTTTCCCTGATCTGTCTTAATTTATCCTGTGTCCCGTTGAACTGGGATTTATCGGTTCTTCGGATATCAGCCACATCATAGTTGGCTCCCACTGCCTGTTCCATGTCTGTTTCCAGATGGTAATCAGCGACTTTCGCCAGATCCGGTTCCGGAATCTCTCGAATATCCGGATTTCCATCATAACTCCAGCCCAATGCAGTGATCAGGGACTGTCTTCCTTTGCGCAGTGCGGACGCAGACGCATCTGCAGATGCCTTTGCTGCATTTAAAGAATCCTGAACTGCCAGCAGCTCCTCACCTGAAATCATTCCGATGGCATGCTGCCTTTCTGAGGATGCGTAAGCAAGTTCTGCAGCCTCCAGGCTCTTTCTTGCGATCTCATCCTGTGCCAGCAATGCCTGATAGTCTCGCATCAGCGCAGAAACCGCGATTGTCTGTTGATTTCTGACAATCCGGAGTGCGCGCTTGGCAGACGCAGTTCCGTCTGCCGCATCTTCTTTTTCTCTTGCAAAACGTTTTAATGTCTTAATGTTATCCTGGTATTCCTGATAGGCCTCCTCACTGATAGAGTCTTTCAGATCCTCTGCCTCTGCTTTCAGTTCTTTCGCCTCATAACGAAATTCCTCAGCCATAAGAAGCAGCTGATCTTTCGACAGACCGGAGCTGCCGTCAGGGTTTCCATTGAAGATTTCCAACTGCTTCAGATAAGTCGGATTATAATGCTCCACGAGTCCCTGGATTTCCCAGTATTCCAGAACATTATCTCCAAAGCTGAGCATCTGCGCCTCTGTGTAAGAATCCAAAGGCGTCTTCGTCTCCGCCGCATGAGCACTCAGAAGACCGCTGCCCGGGAAACTTCCACAGTTTCCCAGAACAACCGCTGCCAGAACCAGCGAACAGGCTCTGTTCCATTTTTTATTATGTTTCATGTTTTCTATCATCTCCTCTGATCTTGAGGCACTATACATCATATTCCGGCTCTTTCTTTGCCTTGCCGTTCATCACGCTGTAGTAGATCGGAAGCATGAGAAGTGCCAGAACTGTGGACGCGATCAGACCGCCCATATCAACCAGCGCAAGACCCTGCATCATCTGACCTGCCTGGCCAATACCAAGTCCCAGCGGTACCAGTGCTACAATCGTTGTCAGGGTTGTCATCAGGATCGGACGCAGACGAGTCGCACCGGCCTCCACCAGAGCAGTCTCCAGATCCATTTCCATTCGATACTGGTTTACTGTATCCACATACAGAATACCGTTGTTAACAACCGTACCGACCAGGATCATAAATCCAAGAAGAGCCGGCATGCTGATCTTAACTCCTACCAGCCAGAGAAGACCAAAGGAACCGATCAGCGCAAACGGGATTGTTGTCATGACCATGATGGAGAACTTCGGAGACTCGAACTGGGATGCCATTACGACAAATACAAGGAATGTCGCGTATCCGATGGCTGCATAAAGAGAACCAAACTCTTCATTCATCATGTCTACCATCGTATTCTCCTGCTCCTTCACATCTACACTCAGGTATGGTTTTACAATCTCTTCATGAATCTCATTCAGAGAGTTCTCATCACCCAAGTCATTTAAGGAACCGGAGATAGTCGCCTGATACTGTTTATCTGTTTTGGAAATGCTGGACGGGCTGTCTTCAAAGCCGATTTCCGCAATATCTGCCAGTGCTACCGCTGAACCCATGGTGTTGTAAACCACAATTCCCTGCAGTTCATCGATCGTATCATATTCACCGGCCGGATATTCCACCATAACGGAAAGGTCGTTGCCTCTTACGTTCATGGTCATCGCTTCCGTACCGCTGAGCATCATATAAACCTGACCTGCCACCTGCATCGGTGTCAGACCTTCTGCTGTCGCCTTGACCGGATCCACATAAAGCTTTACGAGCGGAGCATCATTTTCCATGGAGGAATGAATCTGCGCGGTATCCTCACGGGCACGCAGTTTATCTACGATCTCATCCGAAATATCTTTCAGCTGGTCATAGTCCGTACTCAGTAAAATAATCTCGATCTCATCCGCCGCCAGCATCGACATACTTCCCATGGAAGACTGTTCCTGTAACGACACGACACAATCCGGCCATGTCTGCATTTCATGCTTCCATTCCTTCAACACATCTGCAGTCTTTCTTGTACGATCCTCTTTTAAATAAGCAGTCAGAGAGATTCCGCCGCCTCCGGTCAGATTCAGGCCGGAACTTCCGTAGGAAAGAAGGTAGGATTCCACATCCTCGTCCTGTGCAATATACTCCTCAGCACGCACGCCAATCTTATTGATCTCCTCGATCGTAAGACCCGGCTGGGAATCGATGGAGATTCCGATAATACCCTCATCCGTCATCGGCATCAGTTCCATC
>JAFOCX010000304.1 GCA_017380975.1 Lachnospiraceae bacterium | reverse complement strand
CACAGCCAGGATCCTGGATGCGCCGGAAAGCTTCGCGCCGGCCACTGCCATCAGACCGATCGGTCCGATACCCATGACAACCACGGTATCTCCGAATTTGATATTTGCATTTTCTGCACCTGTAAAGCCGGTAGTCACAACGTCCACGCACATCAGCGCCTGCTCTAAACTGACTCCTTCCGGGATCTTTGCAAGAGTCGTATCCGCATCCGGAATTAAAAATCTCTCAGAAAATACGCCCGGCTGGGATCTGCCAAGCTGGTGTCCGGAAAACGGAGCACTTGCATGCTTGAAGTTGCATTCCTGAACACCGCGGTCTCTCCAGTTCGGAGTGATCGCCGGCACTGCTACGATCTCACCCGGTTTAAAATCCTGTACCAATTCTCCCACTTCCAGGATCTTTGCCACACACTCGTGACCAAGCACCAGATTCGGAGCCTTTCTGGAACCGCCTCCAAATACGGTATGAACATCGGAGGAGCACGGTGCAACTGCGATCGGTTTCAGGATCGCGCCATATGGAGTCAGGACCGGATCCGGAACGTCAGCCCAGCCGACAACTCCCGGTTCTTTTAATACAAATGCTTTCATCTTATAATTCCTCGATTCGCTCACTTCTAAGTGTCAAAATTCTGACGTCTGCTCCAAATCTTGTGCGGATCACACCTGCGATCTCGTCAGAATATCCCGGCGCCACGATCATGATCACATCCACCGGATGTTCTAAGAAATGATCCGGAGCTACGATCGGTAAATGTGAGGCCGGTGCGAAACGGCCCTGTTTGAACGGAGCCGAATCAATAATATAGGAAACACGCTCACAAAGAGGTGTTGTAGATGCCAAGGTAAATCCCTGATGACTTGCGCCCCAGAGAGCAATGGTCTTCTGTTCCGCTGCCAGCTCGTCCAAAAGATGATTGATATCATTCAGAACGATCTCATGTCCTTTCACGAGGGAGGCAACGATATTTTCGTCGGTTTCTTCCGCAACAGATTTCTCTGCAGAACGCTTCTCCGCGTGATCTGCACGCTCTTCTGCGCTCATCTTCTGTACGATCATGGAAATTGTATCGCGGTTGATCATCTCCTCTTCCAGCACCTTAAATCCGTTGTTTTCCAGCAGATTTCTCAGGGCGTCGAAGGAATAATATGCAATGTGATCGCGGATCAGCTCGTAATAATTGCCGCGCTCCACAATGTATTCCAGTGCCGGAACAGTCACCAGACCCATTCCGCCGTCCACAAGATTGCTGTAGATCGCAGATAACATCACATCCGGATACGGCTGATGCTCTAAAAAGTTGAAGGAGAGGAATGCATCATACGGTCCCTCAGATCCTTCGACGGTTGGATCACCCATAAATTTCTGATCCGGAGTCTCCGGAAATTCTCTCCACACGCAGAGACCATTGTCGCGTGCAATGGCGATCAGATCTTCCTTGTGCTCCATTCCGAATACCTGTACCGGAAATTCTCTTAATACATTGATAAATTCTCCGCGTCCGCAGCCGACTTCGATAAACTTCTTGCCTTCCAGACCATAAGTCTCGATCAGATGTTTATACTGACGGCGGCGCAGCTCCGTCATCGTAGTGGAAAATCCACCGGCGCGGATCACGTCACGATAATAATCCACCGGTGTACAGTCAAACTGTACCAGACCACACTCCGGACACTGACGTAAGTTTAATGTAATTCCTTTATCTTCGCCCACTTCTTTCGCATCCGGAATATTCTGCGCGGACGCCGGGGCATTTTCTAATACAAACAGGGCCTCTTTAGGAAGCTCCGTTCTGCATGCGATACAATAACTCATGGATTCCCTCCGAAAATGTGGTCACAGGTTTCCAGCCTGTTGCTTCGCAGATCTTGCTGATGTCCGCCACAAGGTTTGCCGGACCTTCTGCATTCTGCGGTCTCTGTCCGAATACATACGTTCCGCGTCCTCCGCAGATCTCATGCATTTCTTTAATATACTCTCTCAGCACGCGGACATCCGTGCTTGCGATATTGTAAACACCGGCGTCTGCTTTTTCGATCAGCGCCACCAGTGCAGATACGACATCTTCAATATAAAGATAGTTCCATTTCTGCGTACATTCGCCAAGCTTCATCTCACCGTCTGCAAGCCATGTTCTCACACAGGACTCGACCAGAGAATGCGGATGATCTCCCGGTCCGTATACACTGAAAATTCTTGTATGGATATACTCCATGCCGAAGGATTTGCACAGTTCCTCCGCCTGCTGTCCAAATTCCACCTTGGCAATTCCGTATTCAGATACCGGATTTAACGGATTTTCTTCCTTGATCACGGTGTTGCACACACCATATTCGGCCTGAGAACCGGTAAATAAGAACTTCTTGCATCCGATGGCATTGGCTGCATGGACTGCCTTCACAGACTGAACCACGTTAGACTGCTGCACATCGCGCTTCTTGCGGTTCTCGCTGCCGGAACCGTCCCAGCCCATGTGGATCCACGCATCCGCTGCCGGAACATGCTCT
>JAFOCX010000303.1 GCA_017380975.1 Lachnospiraceae bacterium | reverse complement strand
CGGACGTACTGATACCGATAAATACATCGCCCGGCTTTCCGTATCCGTTTACCTGCTGTGCGTAACTCATAACCGGATCCTTATCATTTGCAAACGCAGTATTTAAAGATGTGTGTGCATTCAGACAGATCGCCGGAAGACCTCCCTGCAGGTTTTTGATCAGACCTGCTCCGCGCTCCGGATCCAGTTCCAGTAATGCTTTCTGCATCTCTGCACTGACGGTACGGTTCTTCACAAATCCCTTCATCAGTTCCCCGACAATGTGTTCAGCGTCAGCTGCACTTCCGCCATTGCCAACGATCAGCACCTTTCCATCATGTTCATAACATTCTACGATTGTATTATATGCACGTTCGATCTCGTCCCGAATGCTTTCAAGCAGCGGGTATCTGGTGATCAATTCATTCAGCATGTAGTTCTCTCCTTCTATTTCAATAAAGATGGACATAATCACCCCATCTTACTTATTTTATCATATCCGTTTTCGTCTTTCTACCGTCTTTTGTATATTTTGTACGGTTTTTTCACACAAAAACGGAGAGTTCCGATCGGAACTCTCCTGCCATCCATTGTCATTTATTCGATTAATGATCCGATTTCAAACCTGCACCGCACATCGTTACCAGACTGTCCGGAGTCTTGCCATGCAGCTGGCAGTATTTCAGATATGCAGCATAGTTTCCTGCCGTTGTATGTTCGCAGTAAATACCCTGTCTTGCGAGCGCTTCTCTTGCAGGAAGGATCTCATCTTCCGGGATCTCCACGATTTCCATATCATACTGGTAAATCTTCTCCAGGATCTCCACGCCGCGCATCGGCTGACCGATCGCAATACCTTCCGCCAGAGTCGGGGGCGGCTTCACCTGCGCCGGCTCCTTTAAGCCCTGACGCTTCGCTTCTGCAAACGGAGCACAATGCTCACTCTGGATCGCAATGATATTCGGCATTTTTTCAATGATTCCGCTCTCAACCAGATGCTCCAGACCAAATACTGCCCCCAGGAACAGGGTTCCATTGCCAAGCGGAATAAAGATATTCTGCGGAATTCTGTGAAGCTGCTCGTAAATCTCGTAAATATATGTCTTAGTTCCCTGATAGAAGAACGGATTATATACATGGTTCGCATAGTATTTGCCCTCTTCATCCACCTTGGAACGGCAAACATCTGCACAATGATCTCTGGAACCCGGAACCACATTCACTTTGGATCCGTGAGCCTGGATCATATCGATCTTCTTCGGGGAAGTTCCTTCCGGAACGAAAATCTCACACGCAATTCCGGTCTTTCCGCAATATGCAGCCACACTGTTTCCTGCATTTCCGCTGGAATCCTGAACAACAGAATCCACACCGATCGCCTTACAGTGAGACACCAGAACCGCAGCTCCTCTGTCTTTGAAAGAAAGAGTCGGCATAAAATAATCCATTTTCAGCATCAGATCTTCATCATACTTTACGATCGGAGTCATACCTTCGCCGAGTGTTACGGATCTCCAGGTATCGTCTTCTAAAGGCATAAATGCACGATAGCGGAATAAACTCCACTCGTTTTTATCGATCAGCGCCTCGTCAAACTTCGGCGGCTGATAATCCAGCTTCCACAGACCACCGCATTCACACTTCGGATTGCGAGTGGTCACATCCATTTTCATTCCACACTTTGAACAAACATACTGCGCCTTCATCTTACACTACCTCCGCAACTGCTTCAATTTCTACCAGGCATCCGAAATGAAGGGCCGGAACAGGAACTACGATTCGAGCCGGCTTATGCTCTCCGAAGAACTCACCATACACTTCGTTGATCGCATCCCAGTAACTTACATCTGCAATATATACTCTGCACTGTACTACCTGGTCCTTCGTCTGACCGGCAGCCTTTAATACACGCTCCACATTGATCAACGCCTGCTTCATATGCTCCGCCGGACCGCCGACTGCCACTTCTCTTGTATCCAGATCCAGAGACAGCTGACCGGAAATATAGAGCATTCCGTTGGAGATCACACCCGGTGCATAATGGCCCTTGTTAGCGCCTTTCACATCTAAAAATACCTGTTTCATATTAAAACTCCTCGTTCCTTGTTCACAAGTTTGTAAGCGTTTCGCACGCTTATGAACCATTATTTCTTAAGTACAACTATATAGTATTTTTAGTGGTATTTCAAGGAAAACCGCTGTCTCATCTATAAACGCAAAAAACCGCAAACTGATCACTCAGCTTGCGGTTTTTCTCATTTGCAAAGTATTGTAAAGTTAAATTATTTAACTGTAACTTTAGCGCCTTCTGCCTCAAGTTTTGTCTTGATGTCGTTAGCTTCCTCTTTGGAAACGCCTGTCTTGATTGCTTTCGGAGCGTTATCAACAACTTCCTTAGCCTCTTTAAGACCAAGACCTGTTAACTCACGAACAACTTTGATAACTTTAACTTTGTTTGCGCCAACGTCTGTAAGCTCAACGTCAAACTCTGTCTTCTCCTCAACTTCTGCTGCCGGGCCTGCTGCTGCAACTACAACGCCTGCTGCTGCAGATACACCGAACTCTTCCTCACATGCTTTTACTAACTCGTTTAACTCTAAAACGGATAACTCTTTGATAGCTTCAATAAACTCAGCTGTTGTTAACTTTGCCATTACTATTTACCTCCATAGATAATTATTATAAGAATTCAATTTCAAAAATGTTACGCAGCCCTAAGCTGCATTCCAGCAATTAAGCCTCTGCTGCGCCGCCTTCTTCTTTCTCTGCGATCTG
>JAFOCX010000302.1 GCA_017380975.1 Lachnospiraceae bacterium | reverse complement strand
GTTCCGGTAGAAGCGTATGACTTTACACTTCCGGAGAATCGCACAGAGCCGAAAGTATACGCGGCAGATCAGTTAGTTGTATTTGGTACACCGGTGTACGCAGGACGTGTACCGAATAAAATGCTCCCGATTGTACAGAGCAACTTTAAGGGCGAGGGTGCACTTGCAGTTCCGGTGGTTACATTTGGTAACAGAAACTTTGATAATGGTCTGATCGAGCTTCGCAATGAACTCGAAAACAACGGTTTCCATACAATTGCAGGCGCAGGTGTTGTATGTGAACATGTATTCAGCGACAAACTTGCAGCAGGAAGACCGAACGCAGAAGACTGGACAAAGCTTTCTGCATTTGCTGAGGAAGTGGCTGCGAAAGTAAAAGAAATGACAGAGATCCCGGCGCCGATCGCGGTTCGCGGCGATGATCCGGTTGGTCCGTACTATACACCGCTCGGCACAGATGGAAAACCGGCAGTATTTTTAAAAGCGAAACCGAAGACAAACGAAGATCTTTGCGACAAGTGCGGCATTTGTGCAAAAGTGTGTCCGGTAGGCTCTATCAGTTTTGAGAATCCGTCTGAGGTAAACGGCATCTGTATTAAATGTCAGGCGTGTATCAAGAAATGTCCGAAGGATGCGAAATATTTTGATGATGCAGCATTCCTCTCTCATGTGGCAATGTTAGAGCAGAACTACACAAGACGCGCAGAGATCGAAGTATTTGTATAGAGGATTGTGAGAGACGATGTCAAAGAAATTGATCGGTATTACATGTAACTATATGAAATTATGTCCGTCTGCATTTGAGGCAGGGATCGGAGCCGCAGATCAGGACTGGCAGCTGATCGCGCATGACTATCTGAATGCGATCTGGCGGGCAGGAGCAGTTCCGGTACTGATTCCGGTGTCGGAAGATGCAGAGCATGCGCTGGCGATGCTCGAAATGGTAGATGGACTGTTGATCAGCGGAGGAAATGATGTTTCTCCAAGCATGTATGATCAGCCGGAAAAGAAATGCGGAACGCTCGATTTAAATCGTGATCGGATTGAGAAAACACTTCTTGAAGCTGCATTGGAGAAAAATATGCCGGTGTTGGGGATCTGCCGCGGTATTCAGTTGATGAATGCTGCTTTAGGCGGCACGCTGCATCAGGATCTTCCGACCGAAGGTTTTACCAATCATACAATTGTTGACAGGGATCGAAACGTAACATCTCATACCGTGGATGTGAAAGAGAACAGTTTGCTTGCAGAAATTATCGGAAGCGGAACACTTGGGGTAAACTCGTTCCATCATCAGGCGATCGATATTCTCGCAAGCGGTCTTGAAGCTGCAGCGGTTACAAAAGAAGGAATTATTGAGTCGGTATATATGCCGGATAAACCATTTGTCTTGGCTGTTCAGTGGCATCCGGAGATGATGTACGATTCCGATCAGCAGCAGAAGATTTTTAAAGCGTTTGTGGATGCTTGTGTGTAAGCATGCAGGAGAAATACACTGGAGGTTGAAGCAGGTCAAATGGACAAGGAACGTTTTCAAAAACAAGTTGATTTCATTTTAGAGGCCGATAAGGAAAAGAATATTCTGCGCCAGACACATTTGTCCGGTCACGGAAGACGGGAAAATGATGCAGAGCATGCATGGCATATGGCGATGATGATCTATCTGTTAAAAGAGTATTCCAATGAACCCTTTGATCTGGCAAAGGCGATGATGATGGCATTGATCCATGATGTGGTGGAAATTGATGCGGGTGATACATACGCATATGACGAAGCCGGACTTGCGACTCAGAGAGAGCGTGAGGAAGCAGCGGCTGAGCGTATTTTCGGATTGCTTCCGGATGATCAGAGAGATGAGCTGAGAGCACTGTTTGAAGAATTTGAAGCATATGAGACTCCGGAATCCAGGATCGCACACGTGATGGATAATCTGCAGCCGTTGCTTCTGAACAATTCCAATGGCGGAGGAGACTGGATCGAGCACAATGTGTGCAAATCTCAGGTTATGAAGCGCCAAGGAAAAAACTATCTTGGCTCACGAGAGATTGGCCAGTATACAGAGCAATTGATCAATGAAAATGTAAAAAAGGGAAATCTTCGGGATGAATAAAAGAATTTCTGCGATATGGTGATCATGAGACCATATCGCAGTTTTCTTTTGTGGCTTAAAGTGGTATAATAGAACCACTATTTTGATTAGAGATGGAGGTATAAGACGTGAAGCGGAAATTCCTGCTGCAGTTTACAACAACACAGCTTATATTACTCAGTTTCGTGATTCCGATTTTTATCGGAAGTATTTTATTGGCATTACCGATCAGTTCAGCAAACGGACAGGCGGTTTCATATATTGATGCACTGTTTACCGCGACAACGTCTGTCTGTGTAACCGGTCTTGTTACGCTGCCGACGTATTCGGCATGGAGTCCTTTTGCTCAGGTTGTTATTCTGATCTTGATTCAAATCGGCGGTTTGGGCATTGTGACGATCATGGCAGGTGTTTTTCTGCGATTTGAAAAGAAAATCGGATTGGGAGAAAGATTTCTGCTGCGAGATGCATTTAATCTCAACTCAATGTCCGGAATCATTCGGTTTATCAAAAAGGTATTGATCGGAACCTTTCTTGTGGAAGGAACCGGAGCTTTGATATGTATGTTCGTGTTCGTACCGGAATTTGGAATTCGTGGAATTTGGATTTCCGTGTTCCATTCGATTTCAGCATTTTGCAATGCGGGCATGGATGTGATCGGGGAAAACAGTATGTGTAACTATGCAACGAATCCGGTCATCATGTCTGTAACTTCTGCATTGATCATTTTAGGCGGTATCGGTTATATTGTCTGGTGGGATGTACTTTCGATGCTCAAGAGAATCAAAGTACACTAGCAGAGGTGGTTTCGGATCTTATCTCTTCATTGTAAAATTGCCCTTTCATCGACGATGATACTACTGGTCGGAGGAATGATTTCATTCTTTTTATTGGAATATAATAATCCGCTAACAATTGGATCATACACACTTTTTGATAAAATGCAGGCAGCTGCATTCCAGTCTGTAACAACGAGAACAGCCGGTTTTGTTTCCATTCCACAGGAGAATTTAACGAATGCATCGTCGATCCTTTCTTTATTGCTGATGTTTATTGGCGGCTCTCCGGTCGGAACAGCAGGAGGTATCAAAACCGTAACAATCGCGGTTTTAATTATTTCCGCATATGCAACAATTCGAAACAAAGAAGAGACTGAGATTTTTGATAGGATAATTTCGAAACAGGCGATCAATAAGTCCGTTGCGGTTGTCTGCATGTCCTTTTTTATCATGTTTATTTCAACGGTTCTTCTGGCAGCGGTAACGGATGCCAGTGCTTTGGACATCGCTTATGAGACGGTCAGTGCGACGGCTACGGTAGGACTTAGCAGAAATCTGACCTCCGGTTTAAACATGTGGGGTAAATTGATCATTATCTGTACGATGTATCTTGGAAGAGTTGGCCCGATTTCCCTGGCGATTGCTTTCCAGACGAAAAAAGAGAGCAGAAACATCATTAAAAATCCGGTTGAAGAGATCAGTGTCGGTTAAGATTCTTTGGAAAGAAGGATAGGGTATGAAGTTAAAACAGACTTATGCAGTATTTGGTTTAGGAAGATATGGAAAAGCGGTAGCGAAAGAGCTTGTAAAAAGTGGAGCTGAAGTGCTGGCTGTCGACAGGAATGAACTCGTCGTGAATGCGGCTGCGGCTGAGCTTCCGTATTGTAAATGTGCTGATGTGACAGATCCGGAAGTAATCCGTCAGCTTGGCATCGCCAGTATTGATGTCGTGATCATCTCGATGGCAAGTAATCTGGAAGCTTGCGTATTGGTTACAATGCTTTGCAAAGAGATTGGTGTTAAAACTGTAATCGCAAAATGTTCCAGTGAGATGAACTGCAAGATCCTTAGTAAAGTTGGTGCAGATCGCGTTGTATTTCCGGAGAGAGATTCCGGCGTTCGCCTGGCGAAAAATCTTTTGAGCTCCGGTTTTGTGGATATGATCGAACTTTCGAAAGATATCTCAATGGTAGAAATGGAAGTGAAACCGGAATGGGAAGGAAAAACGCTGATCGAACTGAACCTTAGAAAGAAGTATTCCGTCAATGTGGTTGCAGTCATTCGTGGATCGGAAATTAATACGCTCATCGATCCTGAAAAACCTTTGAGCAAAGATGAAACATTGATCGTAATTGGAAATATATCAAAGCTGAGTCAATTAGGATAAAGAGTGATATTGTGAAGGGAGCCCGAAAAAATGAGCGATTATACAGCGTATATTAAATCTGTAAATGAGACAAATCCATTCTTGCGCCACAATCATATGCAGGCAGTTTCTGTGTCAGAAGATCATGCAGTTGTACAGGCGCAGATGACAGCAGAACTTCGCAATTCCATGGGAGGAGTTCATGCCGGTCTCATGTTTTCTATGGCTGAGATCGCTGCCGGTATTTTGGTCAGAAGTAACGGAAGCAAACAAGTAACATTGGACACGACATTTCGTTATCTGAGAAATTCAGTAACGGATGGGATCATAGAGGCAGAGGCTGTTTACATCAAACGTGGCCGCACCATAACAATGTGCCGTGCGTATGTGCGTGAGCAGGGAAGCAACAAGAACCTGGCAGAGGGCGAATTTAATTTTTGTTGTGTTGGTGAATAAGTCAATGGGACAGAACATGTATCGGTAAATCATAGGGGGATAGCAACGTGGAGAATACAAAGAATCGAGTAATTAAGGATAGCGGAAGCACAACAGAATTTTCAACGGGCGCACATCGTGATGCCAGAACAGGAAAGGGCAGGATTGATCTGATCCCGCTGGAAGTTGCATCCAAACTTATGGATGAGGATCCGATCCTCAAAAACGTAAGAGAGTTCCAGAAGGATGAGAATACGGATCATCTGTACGAAGCACTCAAACATTTTTGTGTAACATATTATGATGGTGTGATGGAAACCATGCTTTTGGAAGTTGGGATCCATTATGAAGAAGGTGCCAATAAATACGGTGCCAATAACTGGAAAAAAGGAATGGACAGTTATATCTATATTGACTCTGCTCTTCGTCATTATCTGAAGCATAAGCGCGGAGATATGGATGAGCCGCATGATCGTGCATTCGTTTGGAATCTGTTATGCTGCATCTGGGAGCAGAATTATTCTGAGCGGAAATAATATTTATGATCAGACCGCGGAGCGTGTAAACGTGATGAAAAGGAGGAATTCTCATAGTGGTTGAGAATAATGATATGAAATTGGTTCGTGATGAAAACGGACTTGCTCTCGTTGCAGATGGTCAAATATTGCGTGGTGATTTTACGAAAATGATCCCGAGAGTGAAGCAGGGAGCGATCTCGAAAGAACTTCTGGCGAGAGCGGCGAAGATCAAAGATGCTGAAAAGCCTTTGGTTGCGGTCGATGCGACAGCAGGACTTGGTGATGACTCTTTGATCCTTGCAGCAGCAGGATTTCATGTAAAGATGTTCGAGAGAAATCCCGTGATCCATGAACTTCTGGAAGATGCATTAAAACGTGCTGCAGAAATTCCGGAATTGGCAGAGATTGTAAGCAGAATGGAACTGAAGCACGGTGACAGTGTGGAGGCAATGAAACATCTGGATTTTGTACCGGATGTAATCTTACTGGATCCGATGTTTCCGGAAAGACAGAAGAGTGCATTAGTAAAAAAGAAACTGCAGGTGATCCAGAAACTGGAGATCCCATGTGCGGATGAGGCAGAGATGATCTTGACCGCGATGGAAGCAAAACCAAAGAAGTTAATTGTAAAAAGACCGCCAAAGGGACCGTATCTGGCAGGATTAAAACCGGACTTTTCAATAGAGGGAAAAGCGGTGCGATTTGACGGTTTTGCGTCACCTTATGAGAGACTTGAGAAGTTTCGCAAGACTGTGCATGTAGAAGGATAAAGGATTAATTGTTATGGAAATTAGTTTACTGTTACTGGAAAATCTCCTGTCCATGCTATTGATTGCGATCATTGGCTATACAGTTGCAAGAAAAGGACTCATGTCGGACAAAGAGTGTGCTGCATTTTCACGTCTTGTGGTTAATATCTTCATGCCGTGCATGATCATGAAAGCAATGCAGATCGAACTGACAGAGGAACGTATTCGTGGATTTGTGGTGCTGTTTGTGTTTGCACTGATCGTGCATGCAGTGTGGATCATCCTTGGCAGAGTCTTGAATAGAACGATCAGGCTGACAGCAGTGGAAGAGGCGACCTTGATCTATTCGAATGCGGGTAACCTGATCATTCCGCTTGTCAGTGCATTGTTTGGAGAGGAGTATGTCTTTTATTCCTGCGTATTCACGATCGTGCAGCTGGTGTTTATGTGGACACATGGTGTTTCGTTGATCCGTGAGAGCAAAAGTATTGAATGGAAGAAGATCTTATTGAATCCGAATATTCTTTCTGTAGTAGTCGGCGCATGCCTGCTGGTGACAAAACTTCCGCTTCCAAAACCGGTAACATCAGCGATTTCCAGTCTGGGAAGCATGGTTGGTCCGTGTGCAATGCTGATCATTGGTATGACGATCGCAAAGCAGGATCTGTTATCTGTGTTTAAGATGAAACGTGCATATTTCGTGGCATTTGGCAGACTGGTAGTTTTTCCGGCATTGATTTTGGTATTCTTGTATTTAAGCGGATATCTTGCGAAGAACCCGGAATCTTTGACATTGTTCCAGATTGCATTTCTGGCAGTATCAGCTCCGCCGGCGGCTACCGTGTCTCAGCTTGCGGTTATGTACGACAGAGATGCAGTGAATGCAAGTATATTTAATGTCATGGGTGTTGCAGGATGTGTCGTTACGATGCCGGTAATGATGTATTTGCTTCAGATCCTGTTTGTCTAAAAAGGAAAGAAACAGAGTTCCCAAATGTACTTTAGTATGTTAAAATAAACTGACTTGTACAGAATAAGGAGTGAAAACATGAGAAAAGTTTATTTATTAGACTGTACCTTGAGAGACGGCGGTTACGTGAATGACTGGCGTTTCGGCGCAAAAGCGATAAAAGAGATCGGTCGTAAACTGGCGCAGACCGGTATTGAGATATTTGAAGTTGGTTTTATCAAAGGCGATACATACGATCCGGATCGTGCAGTATATCCGGATGTGGCACATGTAACACCGATGATCCAGCCAAAGGATACGAAGATGAAATATGTGGGCATGGTGGATATGAGTGCCCCGATCCCGTTAGACCGTATTCCGCCGTGTGACGGAACATCGATCGATGGAATCCGCGTGATCTTTAAGAAAAGTAAGATCCACGAAGCATATGAATACTGCAAAAAGATCCAGGAACTGGGCTATTTTATCTGCGTAAACTTTGTAGGTACAGATTTATATACGGATAAAGAATTTATCGAAGGAATCGAATTGTTCAATCAGTTGAAACCGTTCGCTGTTTCGATCGTAGACAGTTTCGGTCTGATCAAGCGCAAACAGTTTCTTCGTATGGTGTATCTGGCGGACAATAACCTGGCAGACGGAATTGCTCTGGCTTATCATGCGCACAACAATCTGCAGCAGGCATTTGGCAATGCAGAGGCGCTGGTTGAGATGAATCTGAAGCGTGATCTTATCATTGATGCCTGTGTGTTTGGCATGGGCCGCGGAGCCGGAAACCTGAATCTTGAACTGTTTGCAGAATATATGAATGAGAACTACGACACGAATTATAAGATCGAGCCGATGTTAGAGATTATGGACGAATATCTCAATGAGATCCATAAATCTAAGTTCTGGGGATATTCCCTTCCGTTGTATCTCTCTGCGATCAATGGATGTCATCCGAACTATGCGATCCATCTCGCAGAGAAAGACTCCCTGACGGTCAAATCCTTTAACGAACTATTAAAAGGTATGCCGGATGAGCATAAAGCAATCTACACGAAGG
>JAFOCX010000301.1 GCA_017380975.1 Lachnospiraceae bacterium | reverse complement strand
GTTGCAGTTCCGACCATGGAAGCTGCCGCTGCGATCCGTGAGATCAAGAAACAGATTCATATTCCTTTGGTTGCTGATATTCATTTTGACTATCGTCTTGCAATCGCTGCCATTGAGAGTGGTGCAGATAAGATCCGTATCAATCCGGGCAACATTGGTTCTCGAGACCGTGTGCAGGCGGTTGTAGAGACCGCAAAACAGTACGGAGTTCCGATCCGTGTCGGAGTAAACAGTGGTTCTCTGGAAAAGGAACTGCTTGAAAAATATGGCGGAGTGACAGCAGAAGCAATCGTAGAAAGTGCAAAGAAACAGATCGCGTTGATCGAAGAATTCGGTTATGACAATATCGTTGTAAGCATCAAATCTTCTGATGTTATGATGTGCGTTAAGGCACATGAGCTGATGGCGAAAGAGTGTCGTTATCCGCTTCATGTAGGAATTACAGAATCCGGAACTTTATTATCCGGAAATATTAAATCTTCCGTTGGTCTTGGTATTATTCTGTATGAGGGAATCGGTGACACGATCCGAGTTTCTCTGACAGGAGATCCGTTGGAAGAGATTAAAAGTGCGAAACATATTTTAAAGGCACTGAAACTTCGTACCGGAGGTATTGAAGTCGTATCTTGTCCGACCTGCGGACGTACACAGATCGATCTGATCGGTCTGGCAAATCAGGTGGAAAACATGGTGGCTGACATTGATATGAACATCAAAGTTGCCGTTATGGGATGTGTGGTCAATGGACCTGGAGAAGCGAGAGAAGCTGACATCGGAATCGCCGGCGGAATCGGAGAGGGTCTGTTGATCAAGAAAGGTGAAGTCCTTAGAAAAGTACCGGAGAGTGAACTGCTCACAGTTCTCAGAGAAGAGATTCTCAAGATGAAGAAAGAACAGGAATAAGCATGGAAAAACCATTTCTGGAAGTATTTCCGGGCTTACATATCGGAGAGGAACTTAAGGAGCTTCTGAAACTTGTCATGGTCGAGAAGATTGCCATGCCGAAGGACAGAAGCTCTCTTCGTATTTATATTGTGAGCCCCAGATTGATCCATAAAAAGAATATTTACAGCATGGAAGACGGAATTGCCAAGCAGTTATTTCCGGGACGGCCTCTTACGGTCAAAATTCAGGAAAAATACCGTCTTTCGGCGCAGTATACACCAAAGAAACTGTATGATGTATACAAGGACAGTATCATGCTGGAATTTAAGCAGTATGGTATGATGGAGCATCAGATCCTTCGCAAGGGACAAGTGGAGTTTGTGAACGAGGATACGATGCTCATTACGGTGGAAGACAATCTGATCTACCGGGAACGTTCAACGGAAGTCGGACGTGTATTGGAAAAAATCTTTGTAGAACGATGCGGCCTTCCGATCGAAGTCCGTTTTAATTTCATTGAGATTGAAAAAGAGAAAAAAGATGAGATGTTCCAGCCGTTTGGTACCGGTTTTGGACCGACCTTAGGACCGGAAGATCCGGTACATGATGTCAACGCTTACATGGAGATATCCGGTGGCCAGGATGTACCATGGGATAACGGTGGAAGTCCGATAGATGGTTCTGTCTCTGTGCAGGCGAACGCCAATGCTCCTGTTACGAAGGAAGGAAAGGCGACAGAGGGTAAGAAAGAATTTACGAAAAAGAATTTTGGAAATGCCGGAAACGGAGAAAAAGGTTCCGGTGCCGCTGCAAAGGGAGAATCCGGAGAAGGCGGATTCAAACGTGACGGTGGATTTAAGCGTGACGGATTTAAAGGGCGTATGCCGTATAAGAAATCGGAAAATCCAGATGTACTGTTTGGTCGTGATTTCGAGGGCGAAGTGACAGAAATCCGTGAGATTGCCGGAGAAATCGGAGAGGTGACGATCCGTGGACAGATTCTCTCTGAAGAGACTCGTGAATTAAAGAGCGGACGCAAATTGACAATTTTTGCGATCACTGACTTTACGGACAGTATTTCTATTAAAATGTTCCTCCGTGAAGATCAGGAGGAAGATGCGAAAAATGCGATCAAAAAAGGTGCATTTATCAAATTAAAAGGTATTACGACCATTGATAAATTTGATGGTGAATTGACGATTGGTTCCATTGTAGGAATCAAAAAATGTGAAGATTTTACGACAAAGCGCGAAGATAATGCCCCGGTGAAGCGAGTAGAGCTTCACTGTCACACAAAGATGGGCGATATGGATGGTGTGTCTGAGGTAAAGGACATCATCAAACGAGCAAAAAAATGGGGTATGCCTGCGATTGCAGTTACGGATCACGGTTGCGTACAGGCGTTCCCGGACGCCAGCCATGCGCTGGATAAAGGTGACACATTTAAGGTCATCTATGGTGTGGAAGGTTATCTTGTCGATGACATGAAGGAGATTGTTGAGTTTTCCAGAAATCAAAGTCTCGACGATACTTATGTGGTATTCGATATCGAGACAACCGGTTTTTCTCCGATCAAAAACCAGATCATAGAGATCGGTGCGGTAAAAGTTGTGAATGGAACGATCACAGAGCAATTTAATGAGTTTGTCAATCCTGATGTACCAATTCCATTTGAAATTGAACGATTGACAGGAATCAATGATTCGATGGTCATGGGTGCACCGAGAATTGATGTGATACTCCCGAAATTCTTGGAATTCGTTGGAGATGCAGCTCTTGTGGCGCATAATGCATCCTTTGATTTGGGCGTTCTTGGCAAACTGTTCCGCAGATATGGGATATCCAAAGCAGCGGATCCCTATCTGTGTACCGTGCAGTTGGGCAGAAAGTGTATCCCCGATGCGCCAAATCACAAGTTGAATAC
>JAFOCX010000300.1 GCA_017380975.1 Lachnospiraceae bacterium | reverse complement strand
TGCAACACCCATCTTCTCGATTACACGAGCAGACATCGGGAATGCGGAGATACCGGCTGCACCAACCATCGGGTTTACTTTGTTCTTTGTGAAGAGGTTTAAGAACTTCGCAAAGAGACAGCCGCCGATTGTATCGAATACGAATGCTACAAGACCAAGGCACATGATGAGAAGAGTCTCAACCTGTACGAACTGCTCCGCTCTCATGGAGAAGGAGATTGTGATACCGAGAAGCAGTGTGATCAGGTTCGCAAGGGAAGTCTGAGCTGTCTCGGAAAGGCTGTTTAAGCAGCCGCACTCACGGATCAGGTTACCGAACATAAGGAAACCAACCAGAGATACGGAAGCCGGAGCAACAAGACCTGCTACGATTGTTACGATGATCGGGAATGCAATTCTTGTAAAACGGCTTACAGAGCCCGGTTTGTACGGCATACGGATCATACGCTCTTTCTTTGTTGTAACGAGCTTGATCGCCATCGGCTGGATGATCGGAACAAGTGCCATATAGGAATATGCTGCTACGGCGATCGGTCCGATGTAGTTGGAATGTAATACCTGGGAAACGAGGATCGCTGTCGGGCCGTCTGCTGCACCGATAATACCGATGGAGGCTGCGTCAGTGATGTTGAATCCCATTAAAGCTGCGATTACGATCGCACAGAAAATACCGAACTGTGCTGCTGCACCGAACAGGAACATCTTCGGGTTGGAAAGAAGCGGTCCGAAGTCGATCATAGCACCGATACCGATGAACAGAAGAAGCGGGAATGCCTCAGATGCTTCGATACCAGTCTCGAATAACCACTGGATGATACCATGTGTCTCGCCAACGCCTTCCATAACCTGGTTTAACGCGCCGGAAGCCGGAAGGTTAACCAGAATTGCACCGAATCCCATCGGCAGAAGAAGTGACGGCTCATAGTCTTTTTCAATTGCAAGGTAGATTAAAGCGATACCTACCAGGTACATTACGGCCTGCTGCCATGTGATAGACAGTAAACCAGTCCATAAAAACTCCATAAATTTCCTCCTTGTAATAAAGATTGTGATTGGTTCGGGGAACAAAAAAAGACCCCCCGCAGAAAGCTCTATCCTTCTGCAAAAAGTCTCGTTACCAAAACCGGTATGCACCGCCAGACACTTTTCGTGCCGCGCTGTTGACAGTACATTTCAACTACTCCCTCTTTGAACATTTAAAATATAAACATTCCTTCTCAAAAAGTCAAGAGTAGATTTTCCATTTTTACGACAAATTAACAAATCCCCATTTCAACTTTGCTTCTCCTGTCAAAATGGGGATTTTTTTGTCTTATTCTTCTATTTCAGCTTCCGCCTGTTCTGTCCGTTCTTTTAATTCTTCTTCAGACATCTGGTAAATATGGATCGTCTCGATACGGTTACGCTCCACTTTTTCTACCACAAGACGAAGGTTTTCATAAACAACTTCTTCGCCTTCTTCCGGAAGGTGATCCAGCAGTCCGATCACGAAACCGCCGATGGAATCGTAATCTTCCGATTCTAAATTCAGTCCGATCTGGTCATTGAGATCATCCAGTTTCATCGCTGCATCCACTGCAAACTCTGTTGCATTCAGCTTTTTGACCAGGTCTTCTTCGTCCTCATCATACTCGTCGCGAATCTCACCAACGATCTCCTCGAGCATATCTTCCATCGTGATAAGGCCCGCTGTCGCGCCGTATTCATCCAGTACGATCGCGATGTTATTTAATGTCTTGCGGAGTTCCACCATCAGCTCTGCGGTCTTCTTGAACTCATATGTGTACATCGGTTCTCGAAGATGATCGCGGAGACAGAATTCCTTGTCGCTCTCCAGCAAGATCAGGTCTTTAATATTTACAATACCAATGACGTTGTCCGTTGTCTCTTCGAACACCGGGTATCTGGTATATTTTTCCTCGCGGAAAATTTCAAGCACTTCCTCAAAGGAAGAATTTACATCAATGAAAGTCATATCAATACGCGGGACCATGATATCACGCGCCACAGAATCGCCAAAATCGAACACGTTATAGATCATCTTCTTTTCATCAGACTCAATTACGCCTTCTTCATGGCTTACTTCCACGATGGTACGAAGTTCTTCTTCTGTGATTGCCTCCGGTTTTTTATTCGGATCAATATGAAGGAGTCTCAGTACTCCTTTCGCCAATATGTCAACAATAAAAATAACCGGTGTCAGTACCTGCATCAACAGATAAATGGGCTTTGCGAACTTTAAAGCCATTGACTCAGAATAAAGTGTTGCGGTTGTTTTCGGTGTGATCTCACCAAAGATCAATACCAGAAGAGTCAGTACACCGGTTGCTGCACCGACAAATTTACTGCCGAACACATCTGTTACAAGAACTGTCATAAGGGAAGATGCGGAAATATTTACGATATTATTTCCAATTAAGATCGCACTCAGCATCTTCGGCTGGTCATCAAGTACCTTTACAAGAATCTTAGCACTGCTAAGACCGGCATCTGCCAATGTTCTCACTCGAATCTTGTTGACTGACATAAGCGCCGTCTCCGAAGATGAGAAAAATGCAGATAAACCTAATAGCCCAATTACAATAAACATCTGCAGGGCTTGCCCTGAATCCAAAAAAATCACTCCTATTTCTATAAATATATTTTTGTTACGCATTTGGATGAGAATGCGTACGAGCCAGATTCTACAATATCCGTTTCGGAATGTCAATCTCTGAACCTGTTCAAAAATATGAAATTTTCGTTAAATTCAAAGAGAAAAACTCCCTTTCCCCATTGATTGACTCTTCCTGAAAACTTCTTTATAATAGGAAGTATAGTATTTTAACTATCTACCACTCTAAAGTTTTCGGAGGCACAATGCTATGAAATACATCATTCGATACGTGAAACCGCATCTGCCCACGATGGCATACGGATTCACGATCAAGTTCACGGGAACCATTATGGAACTTTTGATCCCGTACATTCTTTCCTATATTATTGACGAAGTTACTCCTAAAAATGACATCTCCCTCGTAGTGAAATGGGGACTTGTCATGATCGCATGCGCTGCGATGGTATTTATCTGCAATGTCTGGGCAAATCGTGTCGCTGCAGGCGTTTCCAGAGACACTATCGAAAAGCTCCGCTATGATTTGTTCCATAAAATTTCCTACCTTTCCAGGTCCCAGGTGGATACATTTACGATCCCGTCTCTCGTAACACGAATGACAACCGATACTTACAACCTGCACCGTACACTAAATATGATGCAGCGTATGGGCGTACGCGCTCCGATCCTGATGCTGGGCGGTATTGTTGTAACGATGCTCATTGACACGCATTTGTCTGCGATCCTCTGCATTCTGATCCCGTTCATGAGTGTTCTCGTGGCGTTTATCAGCAAAAAGAGTATTCCGCTGTTTGCCCAGTCCCAGCGTTCCGCCGATGATATGATCCGTGTTGTTCGTGAAAATACGACCGGTGTCCGTGTGATCAAGGCGCTCAGCCGTGCAGAACATGAGATGGACCGTTACGACACCGTCAATAAAAAACTTAATCATGATGAAATGAAAGCGACCGTTACTATGGCAACCGTCAGC
>JAFOCX010000299.1 GCA_017380975.1 Lachnospiraceae bacterium | reverse complement strand
ATCCTGGAAAAATGTTTTGTAAACCTGCCGAAACACATGGCGGAGGAAGTAGCAAATATTATTGATTCCGCGGAGGACCGGGAGGCGATCCAGGCCGGGAAGGTTGGCATCGAATTTTATTCCTATGAATCCGCCTCAGGGAATATCTGCTATTCTGCGAACTGGGTGGATCTGTAATGATGTGGTACGATAAAATCAGTCTGATTCTGTATTTAATACTTATTTCAAACGCTTTTATTATAATTATATTAGCTGCAATATTGGAGAAATTATAATATGAAATGGTATAACATAAGGGCGGAGAACCTCCGCCCTATATCCATAGTTATAGGCGGCCGGGGAATCGGCAAGACCTATTCTACCATCTCTTTTCTGATGGAGAGCGGCGAGAAATTTATCTACCTCCGGAATACCGATGTACAGCTCAGGGAATCCGCCTCTGATTTCGGGAATCCGTTCAAGCGCTGGAACCTGGACCACGATCGGAACATTGAAATACATCCGGAGGGAAAGCATTATATCATATCCGAGGGTGAGGAAATACTTGGATATGCTGCAGCGCTTTCCACGTTCAAGAACCTCCGAGGCGTTGATCTGTCAGATATAAGATATGTTTTCTTTGATGAATTCATAGAGCGCGAAAAAATTCGCTTTGACCAGTTCTCGGCATTTGCCAACATGTATGAAACGATAAACCGAAACCGGGAGCTGCTGGGAGAGCATCCATTGTATACTATTCTGCTTTCCAACGCTCAAAAATTGGATAATCCAATTTTAGCCGGATATGGTTTTATCGGCCGGATTGAAAAAATGATGCAGACCGGCCGGAGGCTGGAAAAGACAAAGGAATATTCGATAGAGCTGCCGGAGTCAGAAGTCAGTGAAGCGAAGGCGGAAACGGCTATGTATAAACTGGCCGCCGGCAGCCGATATGTCAAAGAGGCACTGAATAACGAATTCGCCAACGATTCCTTTTATGGAATCGGAACGCGCCCCATAACCGAATTCAAGCCTGTGGTATGCATCGACGGCTATTATCTTTATAAACATAAATCGGACGGCACATATTATATTTCCAGGATCCCGGCGATGGTTCCGGAGATGGACAGTAACGACAATTTTTCACTTTTCATGCGGAATTATGGGATAGGCCTCCGGGATGTATACGCGAGGGGTAAATTAACCTACTGTGATTTTACAGCGAAAAGTGCCATTTGCAGTCTGCTTAAAATATGATATTATAAGGAATGAAGGAAACCGATGTTATACCCACATGATCGAGCTGTGAAAGGCGTGGGCGCGTGATCAGCCATCGGTTTCCTTTTCAGAAAGGATTGTTCTATGTTGGATATAACAAATATTTCTGATATGACAGAAGAACAGTTAAGATCCCTTTTACAGTCTGCAGCGGACCAGGTGCAGAACCTGGAGGCGGAGAGAGATTCATTCAAGGAAGAGAACGAGAAATTAAAAGAGAATGAAACGAAATTATCAAACGAGCTGCAGAATACTAAGAAACTGAATTTTACCCTTGCACGATCCCTGGACACATCAGGGAAAACTAAAGGGGTAGAAGATACACTACACGAAATGTTTAAGTAAGAAAGGAGAAAACCAATGACCACAGAACAGATTTATACTGTTGTAAACTCTGCGGCATCGCAGGCGCTGGGGCAGGGAGCAATCGCGGCAATTGATACCGCTTCTTTTGTTTCCCTGGGAAATGCGGTATTGTCTTCTGCGACTAATACAGATGCTTTCCTTAATACCCTTGCTCAGCGTATTGGAAGAACGATCATCAGCTACCGCGAATATAAGAACAAGATGAAGGATCTTGTACTTAACGACTTCGAATACGGTGCGATTCTGCAGAAAATCAAGGTTGCCATGCCGACAGCAGAAGAAGATGAAAGCTACGATCTTGTAGACGGTCAGTCCGTTGACATGTACAAGGTTGCAAAACCGGTAGTAAATCAGAAACTTTTTGTCACCCGCACACCGTACCAGTTTAAGATTACGATCCAGCGCGCGCACCTGAAAGAAGCATTTTTAAGTGAATCTGCCATGGGCGGTTTTATCGCTGCAATCTTTGGCGAAGTCCGCAATGCTATTGAATTTGCTATGGAGAACCTCGGTCGCGCCTGCTATGGAAACTATATTGCAGAGGTTGGCGGAACTGCAAGAGAAATCAAACTTGTGACCGAATTTAACGCCCTTACAGGCGGCAGCGTTACTGCAGGAAATGCGCTTGCAAATAAAGATTTCCTGAATTATGCTTTCAGAAGAATTAATGAGCATATCGATTACATGCAGGATATGTCTGTCCTGTTCAATGATGGTTCAGCGACCAGGCACACCCCGAAAGAGGATCTCAGAATTAAACTGCTTTCGCCCTTTGTTCGTGCAGCGGAGACCGTAACACAGTACGCGGCTTTTCATGATACCCTTGTGGATGTGGACGGCGTTTACACCCCGGTTTCCTACTGGCAGTCCCCCTCTAACCGGTCGCAGGTTATCGCGCAGCGGGCTTCTAATGATACTTCCACTACGGTTTCCAATGTCATCGGCGTTATGCATGACAGGGACGCCCTGGGCATTTATCAGCTTTGGGAAGAGGTTTCCACCTCGCCCCTGAACAGCGCCGGTCTCTATTATAATCAGTATTATCATGAAAAAAATTTATGGTTTAATGATTTGAGTGAAAATTTTGTAATCTTTACCCTTAATTAAAAGGCGGTGATAAAATGGCTTTTACGGTCACTTTATACCAGTTTCAGAAGAGGAAAAACAGCACCCTGCAGCCGACCGCCCTGCAGGGTGTAGAATTAAGCTGCGAGCTTAAACAGCCGACAAGTTATAAGGATCCTGTTTTCACGTTCTTTGTGGAGGCAGGTTTTGAATGGAACTATTTAAAATGGGATTCCTGGTACTATTTCATAACTGATGTTGTATCGGTCCGGAATAATATTTTCGAGGTACACTGTAAACTTGATGTGCTGGCGACCTACAAAACGGAAATTGGAGCTACGTCCGCTTTTGTCCTGTATGATACGACAGCAAATACGGAAATTGTTGACAGCCGATTATCACAGAAAACAACAGCGGTTCATGCGGTAAGTGAAGCACTATTAGACTAT
>JAFOCX010000298.1 GCA_017380975.1 Lachnospiraceae bacterium | reverse complement strand
GCATCGATCAGACTCTGCACCTTCGCATTATATCCTTTGATATCACGGACATTGCTCTGGGCAAATTTATTGTAACGCTCCATCATCTCAGCAACTGCCCAGTTCAGAGCGCCTGCCGCTTTCTTAGGATCCGTAACAACCGGGATCAGAAGGTGCGGAATTCCGTTATATACAGAAAGTTCAACTACCTTCGGGTCGATCATGATCAATTTCACATCTTCCGGTGAAGAACGATAGATCAAGCTCATGATCATGGTATTAATACCAACAGATTTACCGGAACCAGTCTGTCCGGCGATCAGTAAATGAGGCATCTTTGCGATATCCGCAACAATAACCTGTCCACCGATGTCCTTACCGACAGCAAATGCCAGCTTGGACGGATGTTTCTTAAATTCATTGCTCTCCAGTAATTCGCGGAGATATACCATACTGTTAACTTTATTAGGAACCTCGATACCTACGGCAGCTTTGCCAGGGATCGGAGCTTCAATACGAATATCCGTAGCAGCCAAATTCAGCTTGATGTCGTCTGCCAGCGCCTGGATCTTGCTGACTTTGACACCCTGTTCCGGCTGAAGTTCGTAACGTGTTACAGTCGGTCCACAGCTGATGTTTGTTACCGTTACACCAACACCAAAGTTGCGAAGTGTCTGCTGCAGTTTGATCGCAGTCTCACGAAACTCTTTGTCGGACTGACCTGCTGTCGGTCCTTTTCCTCTGGAAAGAAGATCCATGGATGGGAATATGTATGGTTTCTTCGGTTTTTCTTCCGTCTGTTTGATCTCCTGAAGAACCGTATTTTCAGCCTCTTCCTTCTCTGCCAGATCTAATTTTCTCTTTTCCAGTTTATTCTTAACGATTGTTTCTGTATCCGTCTCGATTACTTTGCCGGATGCAGTCACAACTTTTTTGCTGCGCTCCTCCGGAACATGGAAGGATTCTGCAAGTCTGCCTGTGAACTCAGTCTCCGGCGGCAATTTCTGTTCGTAAATATTTCTCGGCGCACGTTCCATCTCCGGTTCCGGTACAGAAACTGTTTCGTCATTTAATACATATACGGCTTCGTCAAATACTGAACCGGTATGCACCGGAATTTCAGCTTCTGCCGAATGTACGCGTTCATTCGCCGGGAAAACTCCCATCTCACGGAACGTCTTGCTGTCACGGCTGACAAAGATATCTTCATCCATCTTTTCAGATTTCACCTTTTCTGCTTTCTTTGTCTCTTCCTCAGCCAAAATTTCCTCTGACTCTGTCGGTTTTGTGATCTTTCCGGTAAACTCATCTGCGGAAGATTTCACAGACTTGCCGCTGACCGCATTGCGAAGCGCGCGCTCTTCACGTTCAAATGCCTCTCGGTATGCTGCACTTTCTGCCACTTCCTCTTCATCGGAAGCTGACATCTTTGCAAGTACACCATCTTTTGTAAGGTCTGTAGAATTCAGATTTACCCCCTGAACTCTCTGCTCTTCTCGAAGCTGACGCTTCTCTTCCTTCTTGATCTCACGTATTTCTTTATGTCTGTCGTAGTCCTCTTTCGCATGCTGATAAACCTTGTCACTACCGGATTTCACAGCCAATACAAAGGACTTCTCTGTAATGCATACCAGAGAAATGATCATACAAAGGAAAAGCACCAGATATGTACCGATGGTTCCGATCGCTGTATGAAGCACATATACGATCGCACCACCGATCAGACCGCCTCCGACACCGTTTTCACCGGCCAGTTCGTAGATTTCCATCAAAGTCTGACCTTCTTTGTAGCCGCCGCCGAATAGCATCTGAGCAAGACCGCACAGTACCAGAAGCAGGATCTCTACTGCCAGCATCTTATAGACTGCACGGATATTTCCTTTATTAGAGGCATAGAAAACTACACCCGCAAATAAAAGCACCGGTGCAAGATATCCGATGGATCCGAAAACGCCCAGCATGATGCTGCTGAAGAAATTTCCAACCATACCGCAAATATGAAAATTACTTAAAAATAAGAATACACAGATCGCAAAGGTACCCAGTACCGCGATCTCAGACTGTAAGAAGCTGGTATCCGGCTCTACTTTCTTGGAGTTTTTCTTTTTACCGCCCTTTGCAGCTGTATTCGTTTTTGTTGTGTTTGTCTTCGTTGTCTTTTTTGTTCCACTTCCTGCCAAAACGAAAGCCCCCTTTTATCATTCAAGGCAAATGACCTCAGAATATAGTATACATAATAATGTTAAAAATTGCAACTCTAAGAATTTGCAGGATCAAAGGCAGACCATCTTGAGTCTGCCGAATCTCCCATTACTATTTTCGCTCGATCATGTCATACAGTTTCTGCAGTGCATCCTGAATTCCGCCAATCTCATCAATGAGTCCCTCTTCCACTGCCTTTCCTCCTACCAAAACGGTTCCAAGATCCTTCGAAAGCATTTTCGTATTATGCATTAATTCCTTCAAACGATCGTAGGATACCCTGCTATGTCCGGATACAAATGATAAGATCCGATCCTGGATCATTTCAAAATACTCGTACGTTTTCGATGTACCGATCAACATTCCTGACATCCGAACCGGATGTACCAACATCGTTCCGCTTGGTACGATAAAAGAATAATCCGTAGACACGGCCAGTGGTACTCCAATAGAATGACTGTCTCCGATCACAAGAGAAACGGTCGGTTTACTGAGTGATGCAAGCATCTCTGCGAGCGCCAGTCCGCAGCTCACATCTCCGCCTACGGTATTGATCAAAACAAGAACCCCTTCGATCTCATTTGTATCTTCCACTTTCGCCAGCTCCGGAAGAATATGCTCATACTTTGTCGTTTTGGTGCTTCCGGAAAGATTCTCGTGTCCTTCGATCTCTCCGATGATCGAAAGAAGATGAATCTTGCTCTTTCCCGGACCTTGCAGAGTTGCCTGTCCATTTTCCCGGATCCGTTCTTCTTCCTGCTTGATTCTTTCTCCATCTGCCTGATGAATCCCCATAAAAAATCTCCCTTCTGACACATTTTCCTTAGTTTGTGTCAGAAGAGAGACTCTTATTCCATTACTTTCTGTTTCCGATAATATCGCGGATCTTTAACGGTTTACGATAGTTCCAGGAAGAGATCTTAATACCGCTTCTCTTGCTGGCTGCATGTACTACCTGACCGTTACCGATATACATGGCAACGTGATTGATGGTTCCGCTGCTGTTTCCGTAGAAGATCAGATCACCCGGACGCATATTGCTGGATTTCACAGCCGTACCCATCTGCGCCTGAGAACCGGAATAATGCGGAAGGGACATACCAAACTGTTTGTAAACAGAAAGCGTAAATCCGGAACAATCCGCACCCTTTGTTAAACTTGTACCGCCCCAGACATACGGATTGCCCAGGAATTTTAACGCATAACTTACCATACGGCTTCTGAGGGATGCATTTTCCTCAGCCGGAGAGAATTTAATCGCCTCATCCAGCGCATATCGAACATCCACGTAGTCGGTGGATACATATGCATAAGTAGATTCACCGGTTTCATCGTTGCTCTCATCGAACTCGATCTTTACCCAGCCGTCTAACTGCTCCACCACATGGTATCGTTCGCTGTTGGTGATCTGTGTCCAGATCTTGGATTCGGTTGTCGGCTCCATACGGGCATTTAATACATCGGTGCTTACAACTGCCATCAGTTCTGCATGCTGCATCGCTGCTTCCTTGGCTGCATCTCCGGTCAGGATATAATCTGCGCTTACATAGCCTAAAATTTTACCGGAGCGGATCTTGTACCAGCCGTCCTGCTCTTCTAAGATCTCACATCCTGCAAAACTCGGAAGTTTACCGATGATCTTCTCCTCTTTACCCGGTTTCTGTCGGATGTTCAGATAGTTTGTAACATTGGAAACACCCGGATTATCATAATAACTGAGCACCATGGCTCTCAAGTCCAGTTTTCTTGCTTCATTTAAAGAAAACTCACGCTCTGCAAACTCTGCGGAAATATATCCGTTCGCGATCTGGTACCAGCCTTCTGTTTCTCCGATGATCTCAAATTTCTCACCCTGCAGGCAGCGGTCGATCACATCCGAT
>JAFOCX010000297.1 GCA_017380975.1 Lachnospiraceae bacterium | reverse complement strand
TCAAATTTGGCGGCGATATGTATGGAATGGATTTGTTTTCGCTGAGAAAAATTGGATAAAACGTTGAAAAATGGTTATTTTCTTGACAAAAAACAACTTAGACATTATAATTCCTTCAGCCGAAAAGGTGATAGGAGGAATTTATTATGGCAAAGAAGAAAGCTGCAGAAGCTGCTGTAGTTGAGGCAGTAGAAGTAGTAGAGACAAAGAAAGCAACAAGAAAGCCGGCAGTAAAAAGCTCTGTATTCGTACAGTTTGGTGGCAAGGAAATCGTGGAGAAAGATGTAGTAGCTGCTTGTAAGAAAGCATTTGCTGATCTTGCTACAGGCGAGGACCTTAAAACTCTTGAAGTATACATCAAAGTTGAGGAGAACGCTGCTTACTTCGTAGCAAACGGCGTAGCTTCTGAGGACTACAAAGTAGAGCTTTAATCGACGGCAGACGTTCGTCTGGAAATTGCGATAAAAGAAAACACCGCTGTTATGGGTTGATACCTAAGAACAGCGGTGTTTTTTTGTTTCCGATCATAGAGGGAACAAGCCATGAAATACCGGAAGAGTGATAAGCCAACATAAGATCGGAGCCATCGCAATGGCAGGAAGATAGTTGGCAATCTTGATTTTTGTGATCCCGATAATGTTCGTTCCCAATGCAATGATGATCAGAGAGCCGACACAGGTCATCTCTGCGATCGCGGAAGTTGTCAGCACCGGGGCAAGAAAACCGGCACAGAGAACGAGGAGTCCCTGGAAACCGAGTACAAATGCTGCGGCGAACAAAACGCCGATCCCGAGGCTGGCTGCCAGCATCGAGGATGAAAATAAATCCAGCAATGATTTTGTATACAATAAACTGTTGTCTCCGGTAATTCCTGCATTGAGGGAACCGTTGATGGTCATGGCGCCGACGCAGAACAGTAAACTGGCGGTAACAAAACCTTCTGTTACGGAAACTTGGCCGTTTTTTCCTTTTGGGAAGCGAGTTTCTACCCAGTTGCCCAGATTGTTGATCGCAAGGTCGATGTCGACGATGGTTCCGATGATGGAACCGATGACCATAGAAGCGATGGTGATCAAGACATTTTCTCCGGACAAAGCACCATCGATTCCGATGTAAACGGTACAAAGTCCAAGACCGGTCATAACGGCGGACGATACTTTTTCCGGAATACCTTTTTTGAAAATCAGACCGATCATACTTCCGATGATGACGGTCAGAGTATTTGCAAATACACCTGTCATGCTCATAATACAAGTCTCCTTAAAATTCTGTCACTTTAGTGTACTACAAATCTTGTGATTTGACCAGAGAAAGTGTATAATGAATGCTAGAATGTCCGCTGTTTGTGGATTTGGAAAGTGTATGACTGGAGGTTTATCATGTATTATAATAACGAGATTTGGGTAGCATCCGCCGGAGATAAAAAGATTTCAATTGTACCGAAAATGGCAAATCGTCACGGTTTGATCGCAGGTGCGACCGGTACCGGTAAAACTGTGACATTAAAGGTGATGGCAGAGTCCTTCAGTGACTGTGGAGTTCCGGTATTTTTAGCAGACGTAAAAGGCGATCTGGCAGGTATGTGCAGACCTGGTATCGACAGTGCAGACATGCAGGAGCGAATTGCAAGATTTGGTCTGGCTGAGTGTGGATTTGATTATGAAGCCTATCCGACATGCTATTGGGATATTTATGGACAAAACGGTATTCCGCTCCGTACAACGATCAGTGAGATGGGTCCGACTCTCCTTGCAAGACTGATGGATCTGAACCCGACTCAGACAGCGATCATGCAGATCGTATTTAAGATCGCAGATGACGAAGGCTTACTTCTTTTAGATATTAAGGATCTTCGTTCCATGCTTCAGTATGTGTATGAAAACGCAAAGGAATATTCTGCAATTTACGGAAATATGGCGAAGCAGAGTATCGCAGCCATTGTTCGTTCTGTTGTTGCACTTGAGGAGGCAGGCGGAGACCAGTTCTTTGGCGAGCCTGGCTTAAACATCCGTGACTGGTTCCAGACAGGAGACGGCGGAAAGGGTATGATCAACATTTTGGATTGTCAGAGTCTGATCAACAATCCGACTATGTATTCTACCTTTATGCTTTGGATGATGTCGGAGTTATTCGAGACGCTTCCGGAGGCAGGCGATGCGGAGAAGCCGAGAATGGTATTCTTCTTTGATGAGGCTCATTTACTGTTTGAGGATGCTCCGAAAGCGCTTCTGCAGAAGATTGAGCAGGTAGTGAAACTGATCCGTTCCAAGGGTGTCGGTATTTATTTTATCACTCAGAACCCGTCTGATATTCCGAATGATGTACTTGCGCAGCTGGGCAACAAGGTGCAGCATGCGCTTCATGCATACACACCGGCAGAGAAAAAGAAAGTGAAAGCAGCGGCAGAGTCCTTCCGTGAAAATCCGGAGTTTGATACGATGGAAGCAATCTCCAGCCTCGGTATCGGCGAAGCGCTGGTTTCCTTCCTGGATCGTGACGGACGTCCGTCTGTGGTGGAACGTGCGAAGATCTTACCGCCGAAGAGCCAGATGGGCCCGATCGATGAGATGACAAGAAATCGTCAGATTCAGCAGAATAATCTTTATATTAAATACGAAGCAGTGGAAGATCGTGATTCCGCATACGAGCTTCTTACAAAGCGTATCGCAGCAGAAGACGCAGCGGAGCAGCAGGCCAAAGAAGATGCACTTCAGGCAAAAGCAGAAGAGAAGCAAAGAAAACTGGAAGAAAAAGAGCTGGAGCGTCAGAGAGCGGCTGCGGAAAGAGAAGCGGAGCGTAAAGCGAAGAAGACAAAAACTGCAGTAAAGAGTGTGGCAAAGACTGCGACAGGAACTATTGGACGTGAGATCGGAAATACCATCGGAAGTTCCGTTGGCGGTAAATTTGGCAAGAAACTGGGCGGAAACCTCGGTGCTGCTTTAGGCCGCGGACTTCTGGATACCTTATTTAGATTCTAATGATATTGCAGCCGGCGCTGCAGATGTTTTCGCCTGGCCAGGGTTCGGATCCTGCGGTCGAATATTCGGAGCCATGCACAGGAAAATATAGTAAGAAAGATTTCCAGTGCACTGGAGATGATAAAGTTGCAGACGATGAGCAGGATGAAGGTGCAGGTGATCGCAAACACCAAAAGTGCGATCGGCCAGGAGAACAGATCGGGCGCCAGAAGATAGAGTCTTCCGGTCATCATGGTAACCGACAGATAAAAGATAACGGTTGCTGTGAATGCCATGATAAGATGAAGAAAAGAAATAATTGGGAAGGTGTGCGGGCGATAAGGAAGAAGCACAGAACCTACCAGTAAATATGCAGATACATCGGTCAGGATCAATTCTTTTTCTGCCTTTAGAAAAGACTTGGTCTGACCGATTGTGCGTTTTGTGAAAGTATGGTAAAATCGGGCAATGACAATGGCCCAGACAAACAACAAGACGTTTTGCGGGAAGTAGGCTCCCGCGACGGAAAAGTTGGATGTAAACCAGTTTGTCTGACCGGGCAGCAGAAGTGTCAGCCCGGGGATTATAATGTAAGAAAGTAACATGTCCATTTGGCGCCTCCTATTGTTAGCATGTGCGAGGATAAAAATGTGATACTGAAAATAACAGGTAATTGAACATGGAGAAAATGACAGGAACAGGACTTCCGGAAGCGTTTGTTGAAAAAATGCAGAAGCTTTTAGGAGAAGAGGCAGAACCATTTTTTGATAGTTATGACCATGTGCGCAGTTTCGGACTGCGTATCAATCCACTGAAATGCAAAAGTATGATCCCGGAGTATGTAAGCGGATGGAAGAAGATCCCGTGGGCGAATGAAGGTTTTTATTATGATGAGACCGTGAGACCTGGAAAACATCCTTACCACGAGGCCGGAGTTTATTATATTCAGGAACCGAGTGCCATGTCTGTGGCGGAAGCGCTCGAACCGAAGCCGGGAGAGAGGATTCTGGACCTTTGTGCAGCTCCGGGCGGAAAAAGTACGCATCTGGCAGGAAAGATGGCACAGCAGGGCCTCCTGGTGTGCAATGAGATCCATCCGGCCCGTGCGAAGATCCTGGCACAGAATGTAGAACGCATGGGTATTTCCAATGCGGTCGTGACCAATATGGAACCGGCCGGTCTGGTGGATACATTTACAGAGTTTTTTGACGGCATTGTTGTAGACGCTCCGTGCTCCGGTGAAGGTATGTTCCGAAAGGATGAAAATGCCCGCAGTGAATGGAGTCCGGATCATGTGATCCTCTGTGCAAACCGTCAGGACGGGATTCTGGACTGTGCGGCGAAGATGTTACGATATGGAGGCAGGATCGCATATTCGACCTGCACATTCTCCCCGGAGGAAAATGAACAGGCAGTGGAGCGTTTCCTGCAGCGTCATCCGGAATTCCATGTGGAGCGTCCGATCTGTGCGGACCATTTTGCGGAAGGTCATCCGGAGTGGTGCAAAGATCAGCATGCAGCTGTTGAATCACATATTCAGGATACGGTTCGTATCTGGCCTCACAAAGTGGACGGAGAGGGACATTTCCTTGCACTTCTTGTAAAAGGAGAACGTTCCGAGCGCCCAGTGATCGAGGAATATTCTGCTAGTCATGGGGATAAATCAGTAAAAGGCGGAAAGAAAAGAGGAAAACAGTCCGGGAAGGAACAGACGAATGATCTGAGTGATTTTTATAGTTTTTGTGAAGATTTGCTGGTCGATCATGGCTGGATCACAAAAGGCAGACGCTTCCTTACATTTGGAGAAAACCTTTACTTGATCCCCAATGAGATGCCGGAGATGAACGGCTTAAAGGTTCTCCGTCCGGGACTGCATGTGGGAACCCTGAAAAAAGGACGTTTAGAACCATCTCACGCGCTTGCATTATTCCTTACAAAAGAAGATGTAAAAAAATCTCTGGAGATCGGTTCCGGAGATCAGGCAAAGCGCTATCTGAAGGGAGAAACCTTATCCATT
>JAFOCX010000296.1 GCA_017380975.1 Lachnospiraceae bacterium | reverse complement strand
AGGCTTTGAAGAACAGTTTGGAGTGACTGCAGAGTCTGTTTATCCGGGACTTATGGCACGGCTGATCGACGAAGGCGGTGCGGAATTTGATGAAAATGACAGGGATTACTTTCGATTGACAGAATATGGCATGGATGTGAGCAATTATATCATGGTACAGTTTTTACAATCCTAAAAAATTAAATATTTTTCACAAAAAGGGTATCGAATTTTAAAAAAATGTGGTAATATTGTACTAACCGATTTAAAAATAATTCAGGGGGAGATATTATGGCAAAAGAAATGATTGCGATGCTGCTTGCTGGTGGTCAGGGATCCCGTCTTTACGCTCTGACACAGAAGTTAGCGAAACCTGCAGTTCCTTTTGGCGGAAAGTATCGTATTATCGACTTCCCGCTCTCTAACTGCGTAAACTCCGGTATCGACACAGTAGGTATTCTCACACAGTACCAGCCGATGGTACTGAACGAGTACATTGGAAACGGACAGCCGTGGGACCTTGACCGTCTTTACGGTGGTGTTCATGTTCTTCCGCCGTATCAGAAAGCTTCCGGCTCTGACTGGTACAAAGGTACAGCGAACGCGATTTACCAGAACATTCCGTTTATCGAGCGTTATGATCCGGAATACGTAATTATTCTTTCCGGTGACCAGATCTGTAAACAGGATTACAGCGATTTCTTACGTTTCCACAAAGAGAAAAATGCTGAGTTCTCCGTTGCAGTTATGGAAGTTCCGTGGGAAGAGGCATCTCGTTTCGGCCTTATGGTAGCTGACGAGAACGATAAGATCACTGAGTTCCAGGAGAAACCGAAGAACCCGAAATCCAATCTGGCTTCCATGGGTATCTATATCTTCAACTGGGACATCCTGAAAAAATATCTGGAAGAGGATGAAGCAGATCCGAATTCTGAAAATGACTTTGGTAACAACATTATCCCGAATCTGTTAAAAGACGGCCGCAACATGTATGCGTACCACTTTGACGGATACTGGAAAGACGTAGGAACAATTTCTTCCCTTTGGGAAGCAAACATGGAAGTTATGGATCCGGAAAACTCCGGTATCGACCTGTTCGATGAGAACTGGAAGATCTACAGCCGTAACTCCGGTATGACAGGACACAAGATCGGTGCTAATGCTACTGTAGAGAACTCCATGATCACAGACGGCTGCCGTGTTGACGGTAACGTAAAACACTCCATTCTTTTCGCCGGAGTTAAGGTTGAAGAGGGTGCAGAGGTTGAAGACGCTGTTGTTATGGGCGGCGCTGTAATTAAAGCAGGCGCTGTTGTTAAACACTGTATCGTTGCTGAGAACGTAGTGATCGGCGAAAAAGCGATCGTTGGTGCTATGCCGACAGCAGACGAGAAGGGTGTTGCTACTGTAGGTCCTGGCGTTGTGGTTGGTCCGAACGCAAAGATCGGCCCGAATGCAATGGTTAGCAAAAACGTAGAAGGCGGTGAAGAAGTATGGTAAATTCCAACGCAAATGCTCTGGGTATTATTTTCCCGAACGCTTATGACAGTTATGTTCCGGAGTTAGTTAACGATCGTCTTATGGCATCTATCCCGTTCGCAGGTCGTTATCGTATGGTAGACTTCGTTTTATCCAGCATGGTTACAAGCGGAATCGACAATATCTCCATTCTCGTTCGTAACAATTACCATTCTCTTATGGACCACCTTGGTTCCGGTCGTGAGTGGGATCTTACACGTAAGAATGGCGGCTTAAGCATTTATCCGCCGTACTCTGAGAAAGGTATGAAAGTTTATGCAGGTCGTGTTGACGGTCTTGCAAGCATTCTTCCGACTCTGAAAGATCAGAAAGAGAAATATGTAATCTTAGCAGATTCCAATATCGCTGTAAACTTTGATTTCAAGGCAATGTTAGATGCTCACATCGAAAGCGGTGCTGATGTAACAGTTGCTTATGCGAAGGAAGAGATTCCGGAAGCAATGATCAAGAATCAGGATTTCAGCAACTTATACTTCACATTCAGAATGGATGGAAATCGTATCAACAAGATTTACATCAACTCTGAGGAAAAGGGTGTTCAGAACCTTTCCATGAACATCTACATCATCGACAGAGAGTTCCTGATCAAAGAGATCACAGCTGCTTTCGTTCGCGGTTATGTATACTTCGAGCGTGATATCCTTGCTCCGAACACTGATAAATTCAACATTCAGGGTTATGAGTTCAACGGATACAAGGCTAGAATCTGCGATATGAAGAGCTACTTCGATGAGAACATGAAGCTTTTAAAGGATGAGAACCTTGACGGTTTATTCGCAGGCAATCCGATCTATACAAAAGTTCGTGATGACAACCCGACAAGATACATCGCAGGTGCGAAGGGTAAGAACTCTCTCGTTGCTGACGGTTGTGTGATCGAAGGTATCGTTGAGAACTGCATTCTTTTCCGTGGTGTTAAAGTTGAGAAGGGTGCAAAAGTTAAGAACTGCGTTCTGATGCAGGATACAGTTGTTGAGTGCGGTGCAAATCTTGAGTATGTAATTACAGATAAGAACGTAAAAGTTTCTGTAGCTCAGGAGCTTCACGGAACAGACAGCTTCCCGGTATACGTAGCAAAAGGACAGACTGTTTAATTCATGAACATAAAAGAAGGGGTATCGATTTTTCGATACCCCTTTTCATATCTTATGCAATTCGATTAAGACTGGATGATGAACACTTCTGCATTTCTTACACCGTGTTCTCTTGTCTCACCATGTGTATTAAAATAAATATCAATGTGGTTGCCCTTCACGCCGCCGCCAACGTCCTGAGCAACATACTCTTTACCGTTAATCAGAAGCTTTGTTCCCATCGGGATGACACGTCTGTCAACTGCGACTGTGTGATTTGCTGTTGCGAGAGCACCGGAGCTGGTCTGACGTCCCCAGCCTTCGGAGCACTGGTAGCACGGACAGTAAGCAGTTGTCTTAAATGTTCCGAGCGGGATCAGATTGCCATGGGCAGCAGCAGACGTTGTGGAATAGGAAATGGTCTGAGGAATTGTCACATCGCCGCAGGAGAGGCTTACTGTATAATGAGATTCCGGAAGGGTATCCCATTCAATTCCAACGTGGAAACCGTAGTTTCCGGTACCGATCTCAGCAGCTTCCAGATCTGCACGATGTTCGTTTGCCTCTTTTGTCTCAGAGGCAACGATCTCGCCGGTAGCATGGTCTGTTACAGTAACCGTGATTGTCTGAGAAACTTCCGGATTTGCGGAATCCCAGAGCCAGCCGGCAACTGCATTTCCTTCAATGCTGTCCAGGTGACCATTGAGTGTCGTATTCGCGAAGGCGCAGGCTGCATTTAACATAGTGATAAGCATTACCAGTAAAGCGGCAGCCAGTAGTCTTGTT
>JAFOCX010000295.1 GCA_017380975.1 Lachnospiraceae bacterium | reverse complement strand
GCAGTGCCGGGCTTCTTCAAGAACATAAATAATGGCCCATATACCTCTGTATAAAAGCACTTAGCATATGGAATGATCTTCGAACGTCCCCTGATCAGACTTCTGGCTTTTTCCAGATACGGAATTGCCTGATCCGGCTCCGTAAACCAGCGCATGGACATCAGCAGATTCCATTCGCCTTCCAGTTCCGGAAACTGATCTGTCTGCTCCAGTACCGGACGCACGGCTTCTAATCCTGCTTCAATCCCTGCTGTATCTCGTTCTTTTATACTCTGAAGCACTCTTTTAAGGTGCGAAAAGAGTTCCTCATAACTGCACACAAACATTCCCCTCTCTGTGCATGGCAAGAGCAATACATACTCCTACTTTATAACTCACTTGCAAACATATGTAAGTTCAGTGTTTTCGATAAATACTCCAGCATCTTCTGGCCTGCAATGCTATTGCCCTTTTCGTCAAGCGCCGGTCCGTAAATACCGATACCCATGCGTTTCTCAACAACCGCCAGGATTCCTCCGCCGACACCACTCTTGGACGGGATTCCGACACGAACCGCAAACTCACCGGAACCATCGTACATACCGCATGTCAGCATGATCGATTTCACCAGTCTTACTGCCTCAGCATCCATCAGACGCACGCCTGTCTCCGGATGTCTTCCTCCACTGGCAAGAACCAGTCCCAGATTCGCAAGACTTTCTGCTGTAACACTTAAGGAACACATCTTTGTATAGAGTTTTAATGTTTCTTCTACGTCATGCTCCAAAATACCTTTGCTCTGCAGCAGATATGCGATCGCACGGTTTCTCGCGCAATGAGACATCTCAGACTCGTAAACCGTTTCATCCATCACAATATTCTTATCCATGCAGACACGTCTTGCGTATTCCAGCATATCTTCGAATGTAAAATCCGCAACCAGATATCCGATGGTTGCCAGAGCACCTGCATTGATCATCGGGTTGAATGGTTTATTGCTCGCCATATCCAGCTTTAAAAGAGAGTCGAATGCATCGCCGGACGGTTCCATACTCATCTTTTCAAACACTTTTTCATGGCCCAAACGCTCCAATGCAAACGCAAGGGAAATTACCTTGGAAATACTCTGAATCGTGAAACGCTTCTTCGTATCTCCTGCTGTATAACGATCCACGGACTTTGTGATGATACAAACACCAAGATTGTTCTTATCAACTCGTGCAAGTTCCGGAATATAAGATGCACAATTGCCATATTCAATATATTGTTTTCCGATCTCCAGAGCCTCTTCTAATACTTTCTGCATTTTCATGCCCTCTTTCCATGTAAAATATCGGTTGTTTCCGTATCCTACATTATAACATACTGTGAGAATTCTGAAAAGAAAAAAGACAGCCCGGAACAGAATTCCGGACTGTCTGATTTTACATATATGTTGTTTTCCAACAATACAGCTTATTACTGTAAGAAGATCACACCACCCGGACCAAGCGGAAGGTTGAGTGTGTACCAGATGATAAGCTGTGCGATCCATACTACTGCGAAGGATGCAGAGAACGGGATCATGTTTGCGATGATAGTACCGATACCTACGTTCTTGTCGTACTTTCTTGCGAAGCTCAGTACGATCGGAAGGTATGTATATAACGGAGACAGCGGGTTTGTTAAGGAGTCACCGATACGGTAAACGATCTGTGCAAACGCCGGATCATAACCTAATAACATCATTAACGGTACGAAGATCGGAGCAAGGATCGCCCATTTCGCAGATGCAGAACCGATAAGAAGGTTGATAAGACCTGTAAGTACAATAAGACCAAGGCAAAGCGGAATACCAACAAGGCCGATACCCTCTAAGAACTCAGCACCCTTGATCGCAACGATTGTACCGATCTTGGATACGGAGAAGAAGTTTGTAAAGATGGAGATGAAGAAGCACATGAATACATAGTTACCCATCTCTGCGAAACCTGCACTGATGTCTTTCCATACATCTTTATCATTTTTGTACTTGCCTGTACCGATACCATAGAAGAGACCCGGTACAAACAGGAATAATGTTACTGTAAATACGATACCCTTGGAGAACGGGGATGCACTTGCTGTAATGGAACCAGCCGCATCAGCAAGGATCGCTGTCGGTCCGAATACCGGAACAGACATAAGAACAACAACGATTGCAAGGATCAGAGTTGCGATACCTGCCATCTTGAAGCCCTTGTTTTCTTCCGGAGTGAAGACTCTCTTCTCATCGCCGAAATCGAACTGAGCAAGCTGCTCTTTGGAAATCGGGAAACGTTTTACTAAAACTTTCTCAACTAAGATTGTACCTGTGATTGTAAGGATCACACAGGAAACCATTAAGAAGTACCAGTTGATCGCGATGGACTGCTGGTAAGCCGGGTCGATCATCTGAGCTGCCGGCTCTGTGAAACCGTATGCAAGAGCGTCAGAAAGACCAAGGATCATGTTCGCACAGAAACCAACGGCTACTGCTGCGATCGCTGTGTACATACCAAGTAACGGATGACGGCCAACGGACATGAAAAGAACAGCTGCAAGCGGCGGGAAAATGATGTTACCTGCATCACCTGCGATGTTTAAGTTGATTCCGAGGAATACAACCGCGATTGTTACGATCCAACCCTTAGCGCCGCCGAGGGATTTCTCCATGAACGCTACAAGGAAACCACTTTTCTCAGCAAGAGAGGAACCTACAACTGCTACCAGTACCATACCGAGCGGTGCGAAACCGGAGAAGTTTGTGATTACGTTAGACCAGAGATACTGAATACCTGCTACGGACATTAAGTTGAAGATCTCAACTGTTGCTCCATCTGCCGGGTTCACTGCGCTTACACCAAGTGCGCTGAGAACTGCAGAGAGAACCATAACGATAACAGCCAGACCGAGGAACATTGTGATCGGATCCGGTAATTTGTTACCGATGCGCTCGACAGCATCTAAGAACTTATCGAACCCACTTTTCTTTACTTTTGTGTTCTCACTCATAGTAAAAACTCCTTTGTAATTTTTTATAATAATCGTTCTTTAATGAAAACGACGATTATTCATTTAAACGCGGCTTTACTTCCTTCGGGATCGGACACTCATAAACGCCGCCTGTCTCTGCCATCCACTCTTCACGGGCTTTTGCAAGAAGCTCCTGATCCTCAAACAGACGAATACCTGTCATCGCAAGAACCTTACCTGCTGTCAGCATACCTTTGTGTGCCATCGGTGTGTTGCCGTGAGCTGTAAACTGCCATGTATGGGAAGCTGTGCCAAGTGTGGAAGTCGCCATTGTCAGCTGTGCTGTCGGCATCACATAGCTTGCATCACCAACGTCTGTGGAACCTGCCATCGGAGCACCGTGCCAGTCCAGCGGAAGAATGGAAGTGTGGATCGGATGTTCCAGAACCTCATCCAGTTTATCTGCGCCAAACATCTTGCGGAAGTTTGCCTTCTTCGCCTCTAACTCGGACTCTGTGGAAGTCTCTAATAAGAACTTTCTGGCCATTGCGAAATCGTCCTCATCGTACTCCGGAGCGCCAACTTCGTTCATGTACTCATGCATAACAGTTGTAAGCACCTTGTTCGGAATATAATCGGAAAGACCTGCGTAAAGCTCGTAAGTCATCTCTGTGCCTGTCATCTTCGCTGCGCCTTCCGCAACATCAATGACACGCTTGTAGATTTCCTGTACCTGCCAGGACTTTGGTGCACGTACGAAATAGTGTACGCAGCTGCGTCCCTGTACTACGTTCGGAGCGATACCGCCGACATCACGGTAAGCATAGTGGATTCTTGCTTCCGGAATGATGTGCTCTCTTAAGTAGTTTACACCTACACTCATCAGCTCAGCTGCGTCAAGAGCGGAACGTCCCTGTTCCGGAGCTGCTGCTGCGTGTGCAGTTACGCCTTTGAAGCGGAAGAATACGCTGACATTTGCCAGAGTAGATACGGTCCATGCCTCGTTGACAGCCATCGGATGCCATGTAAGAGCTGCATCCACACCGTCGAAAATACCGTCACGGGCCATGATGGTCTTACCATTGCCCTTTTCTTCGCTCGGACAACCAAATAAAACAACTGTGCCTTTACCCGGGTTCTCTTCGAGATATTTCTTCATCGCAAGAGCTGCTGCAAATGTTCCTGCACCTAAAAGGTTGTGACCGCATCCGTGACCATCCGGATTCGGATCTTCCGGTCTCGGCTTACGCTCTGTGCAGCCGCCGATCTGAGAAAGTTCCGGAAGCGCATCGTACTCAGCAAGAAGACCGATCACCGGTTTTCCTTCGCCGTATGCAGCTTTAAATGCTGTCGGCATTCCTGCGAGACCCATCTCAACCTGGAAGCCCTCTTCCTTTAATACTTTTTCGTACAGATCTGCTGTCTTGAACTCATGGAAACCAACCTCTGCAAAATCAAAAATCTGGTCGCTGACGTTCACGATCAGATCCTTCTTCTCCTCAATTGCCTGGGTAACAAAGTGTTTCATCATGTTATCCTCCT
>JAFOCX010000294.1 GCA_017380975.1 Lachnospiraceae bacterium | reverse complement strand
TGCAGAAGTGGCGGAATTGGCAGACGCGTACGGTTCAGGTCCGTATGGTAGCAATACTGTGTGGGTTCAAGTCCCATCTTCTGCAGGTTCTAAGAAGCCTTTCGAGGCTTCTTTTTTATTTCTCTCGTCACTTGAAACTCTTTTCTGACGTCACATCCAAATACGAGTTCCCTGATTTCGCGAAAAAAACCGACACCCTCTAAAGAGGATGCCGGTCAAAAAGAATTTCTTATTTATTACTATATTAATATAGTAGAATTACTCTTCGTAACGGCAGTTACCGAAGTAGAAGTTTGCGTTCTTATCATACTCAAAGCCTTTTAACTTCGCGTTTGTGCCTGCCGGCTGCTGCTGGTAGAATAACGGTACCCACGGAGCCTGCTCCATCAATACAGCCTGGAGTTTCTGGTACTGTTTCATACGAGCTTCGTGATCTGTATTAACAGCTGCTTCTGCGATTAACTTATCAACTTCTGCATTCTTGAAGAATGTATAGTTGTTGCCATCGTAACCACACTGGTCGGACGGGAATAATGTGCTGAAGCTTCTGTCCGGATCAATTATGCTGTTGGACCAGCCAAGGATGTACATCTCAAGTTCGCCAGTCTTTAACTGATCAAGGTATGTACCCCACTCAATTGCTTCGATATCAACGTTAATGCCGATCTCTGCGAGCTGAGCCTGAATTAATGTAGCTGTTCTTGTACGAACATCACCGTTAACTGTAATTGTTACATCAAAGCCATCCTCGTGTCCGGCTTCTTTCATTAACTCTTTTGCTTTTTCGATATCGAACGGATAATCTTCCTGATCCGGGTTGTAAGACGGGATTGTCTTACCTACATATGTGTTCGCCGGTTCGCCACGACCCTCAAGGATTGTATCAACGATTTCCTGTTTGTTGATCGCGTAGTTTACTGCCTGACGTACTCTTACATCGTCAAAGTATTCGCTCTCGCAGTTCATGCCCATGAACTCGATAGAAGCACCAACTTCTGCGTGTGCGATTAAATCTGGGTTATTCTCTACGTTCGGTACATCGATCTCAGAAAGACGAAGGGCGATATCAGCCTCACCTGTCTCAAGAGCGATACAACGGTTACCAGCTTCCGGAACGATGTTACATGTAATCTTGCTTGCAAGTGCCGGGCCATCTACGTACTCATCAAATCTTTCGATTGTCCAGTGATCAAGCGGAACCCACTCAACGAATTTGAACGGGCCGGAACCGATCGGCTGTCCACCGTAGGAATCGCCTGCTGCTGTAACTGCATCTTCAGAAACGATGGAGAAGTTCATGTTACCAAGAACATAAAGGATAGCCGGGTACGGAGCTGTAAGTTTTAATGTAAACTCATGATCATTATCAATGATAACTTCATCAATGTGAGATGCGGAAGAAATTGTACTGGACATAGTCTTCGCACGCTCTAATGTGAACTTAACGTCAGATGTTGTAAGATCAGAACCATCGTGGAACTTAACGCCTTCTTTAATCTTGAAGTGGTAAGTTGTATCATCTACCATCTCGTAAGACTCTACAAGGTCCATGCCGAGCTCACCGTCATCGCTGATGGACATCAGTCTGTTGTAAAGGTGTCTGATAATAAGACCGGAAGCTACGTCACTCTGGTTCTGCGGATCCATAGAAACTACGTCAGAGTTATATGCTACTACGATCTCATCTTTTATAATTTTCGCTTCTTCTGCTACAGTTGTAGCCTCAGCTGTTGTTGTCTCCTGTGCTGTTGTAGCTGCTGCTGTTGTTGCAGCTGTTGTAGCTGCTGCGCCACCGCCACATGCAGTGAGCATCATAGTTGCTGCCAGTGTTGCTGCTAATACAGGTTTAAATGTTTTTCTCTTCATAATAGTTACCTCCTCAATCCTTATCCCCTTCGGGATGGCGCTATATTAACACTTTGCAACATTAAAGTCAAGCATTATTTTCATTTTATTTTTATTTTTTTTGAATTTTCATGACAGACGAAATAAATTTATAATTATTTTACATATAAAAGTTTCTCATTTTTCTCAATAAATCTGAGAAAATGCACAAAAAAACGCCGTCCAACCCACTTTCGTGAATCGGACAGCGCCTGATTTACATGCTTAAATTACTTTAAGTTAGCTTTTGCAAGCTCAGCTAATTTAGCAAAGCCTTCAGCGTCGTTGATAGCCATATCGGATAATACCTTACGGTTCATAACAACACCTGCGTTCTTTAAACCGAACATGAATTTGCTGTAGGAAAGGCCGTTCATTCTAGCTGCAGCGTTGATACGAGCGATCCAGAGCTGTCTGAACTGTCTCTTTCTCTCTTTTCTGCCAGCGTAGGAGCTTGTTAATGCTCTCATTACGGACTGTTTTGCTACTCTATACTGTTTGGAACGAGCGCCTCTGTAACCTTTAGCCAGTTTCAGAACTCTGTTGTGTTTCTTCTTAGCGTTTAAGCCACCTTTAATTCTTGCCATTGCTTATTTCCTCCTATTCTTAATCCCGAATTATAAGTACGGTAAAATCTTCTTGATTGCTTTTACGTTTGTAGCATCAACCACGATGTCTTTTCTAAGATTTCTCTTACGTTTTGTAGATTTCTTAGTTAAGATATGGGACT
>JAFOCX010000293.1 GCA_017380975.1 Lachnospiraceae bacterium | reverse complement strand
ATCTTCCATATTCATTTGTGTAACAAGTTTATGAATATTGGTCTTCGTGCTTCCGACATCAGTAAGAATTGCACCGGGTTTTAAAAACGGACGAATTTGTTCGAGATAGGAGGCATTGAACTCCACCGGTGTGCATAAAAAAATCATATCACACTGAGATAATGTTTCATCGATTCCATGGAGAATGACATCAACGATTCCTTCTTCTTTTGCCTGTTCCAGTTTGGATGTTGTCCGCATGTATGCCATAATGGTTAAATTTTTATTTGCACGCTTTAAACCACGGGCAATGGAACCGCCGATCAGTCCAAGTCCGATAAAGCCAATTGTAGATTCTTTCATAGCAATTCCCTCCTGAACTTAAATTTTAATGTACCAATTGAGGAATGTCAACAAATTAAAGTGGTAAAAAGGCGCATTTTTAGCTTTACAGATTGGTAACTCGATGTTATACTTCTAACAATGGTGTTCGGTTAAGGAACAGAGAAAGAAAAGAGGCGCAGCATGGAACAGGAAATCAAGTATTTCGATTTTGAAATCTGCGGAGTGAAACGTAAACTCCCATATGTAAAAATTAAAGAAGATCTTGCACTTGCAAGCTTTGTTTGCCTTTCTGATACAGAACTGGTACAGGCCGTGGCGCCGGAACTGGTAAAGCGTTTACCGGAAGTGGATTATCTGATGACGGCCGAGGCAAAAGGTATGTGTCTCACATACGAGATGTCAAGGCTCATGGGGATGAAGGAATTTATCGTGGCGAGAAAAAGCCGCAAACCTTATATGCAGGATCCGATCGAGTCTACTGTATATTCCATTACAACTCAGGCGAAGCAGACATTATATCTGAATGGATGCGACGCTGAGAAGATTAAAGGAAAACGAGTTGCCCTGATCGATGATGTGATCGCGACAGGTGATTCGATCCGTGCGATCGAAGAATTGGCGAAAGCAGCAGGGGCAGTCGTAGTGGCAAAAGCAGCGATCCTTGCAGAACTGGAGACGGTAAATCGTCCGGATGTGATTTATTTAAAGGAACATTTTGTGTTCCGGCCGAATCCGGATGGGACATACACACCACTCCATTCGTTAAATGATTAAAATTTTTTGTGCAAATTGCACATTTTGCTTGTTTTTTTAAAGCCTTTTTGGTAGAATGTTTGCATGGGTAAATGAATGAGGAATTAAGTTCCGTTTCTCATATGTTTATAAAGAGATCTTTTTAAAGAGGATCGTTAAAAATAGTGTACGGGAGGAATTACAATTATGAACATTTATGGAACAAAAAACATCCGTAACGTCGTACTGTTAGGACACGGCGGCGCAGGTAAGACAACAGTTGCAGAGGCACTTGCAAATGTAACAGGTGTTACAAAGAGAATGGGTAAGGTTGCTGACGGTAACACAATCAGCGATTACGATAAAGAGGAAATCAAGAGACAGTTCTCCATTTCTACAACTATGGTTCCGATCGAGTATGCCGGCGCAGAAGGCAACATCAAGATCAACCTGTTAGACACACCGGGTTACTTCGATTTCGTTGGTGAAGTTGAAGAGGCAGTCAGCGTTGCAGACGCAGCGATCATCGTTGTTAACTGTAAGGCAGGTATCGAAGTTGGTACAGAGAAAGCTTGGGATCTTTGTGAGAAATACAGACTTCCGAGAATCATCTTCGCTACAAACATGGACGATGACCACGCTTCCTACAGAGAGCTTATCTTAAAACTTGAGAGAAGATTCGGCAGAAAGATCGCTCCGTTCCAGGTTCCGATCCGTGAAAATGAAAAATTCGTTGGTTTCGTTAACGTTGTTAAGATGGAAGGCCGTCGTTTCACAAACCTTTCTGAGTACGAGGCTTGTGAGATCCCGGAGTACACAGAGAAAAACCTTGGTATCGCTCGCGATGCTTTAATGGAAGCTGTTGCTGAGACAAGTGAAGAGTACATGGAGCGTTACTTCTCCGGTGACGAGTTCACACAGGATGAGATCTATACAGCAGTTCAGACACACGTTTCTGAAGGCAACATCGTTCCGGTTATGATGGGTTCCGGTATCAACTGCCAGGGCTTCAACGCTCTTTTAAATGCAATTGACCGTTACTTCCCGGCTCCGGATTACTTCGAGTGTGTTGGTGTTGACGTTTCCACAGGTGAGCGTTTCACAGCAAAATACAATGAAGATGTTTCCCTGTCCGCAAGAGTGTTCAAGACAGTAGTAGACCCGTTCATCGGTAAATACTCCTTAATGAAAGTTTGCACAGGTACATTAAAAGCTGATACAACAATTTACAACGTAAATAAAGATACAGAAGAAAAAGTTGGTAAGTTATATGTATTAAGAGGTAAAGATGCAATCGAAGTTTCCGAGATCAAAGCTGGTGATATCGGTGCAGTTGCTAAATTAAACATCACTTCCACAGGTGATACAATCGCTCTTAAGACAGCTCCGATCGTTTACCACAAACCGGAAATCTCCACACCGTATACATACATGGCATACGCTGCGAAGACAAAAGGTGATGAAGACAAGATCTCCAGTGCACTTGCAAGAATGATGGAAGAAGATCTTACATTAAAGGCAGTTGTAGACGCAGAGAACCGTCAGACATTACTTTACGGTATCGGCGATCAGCATCTTGACGTAGTTGTAAGCAAATTAGCTAACAGATATAAAGTAGAAATCGAACTCTCCAAACCGAAATTCGCTTTCCGTGAGACAATCCGTAAGAAAGTTGAAGCAGCCGGCAGACATAAAAAACAGTCCGGTGGTCATGGTCAGTTTGGTGACGTTAAGATGTCCTTCGAGCCGTCCGGCGATCTTGAGTCTGCATACGTATTCGAAGAGAAAGTATTCGGCGGCGCAGTTCCGAAGAACTACTTCCCGGCAGTTGAAAAAGGCGTGCAGGAATGCTGCTTAAAGGGCCCGTTAGCTGGTTATCCGGTAGTTGGTATCAAGGCTACATTATTAGATGGTTCCTATCATCCGGTAGACTCCTCTGAGATGGCATTCAAGATGGCTTCCACAATCGCATTCAAAGAAGGCTTCATGAAAGCTACACCGGTTCTTTTAGAGCCGATCGCGTCTGTGAAAGTTATCGTTCCGGATAAATTCACAGGTGATGTAATGGGTGACCTCAACAAGAGAAGAGGCCGTGTACTTGGTATGAACTCTATCCATGGCGGCAAGCAGGAAATCGTTGCTGACGTTCCGATGTCCGAGATGTTCGGTTACAACACAGACCTTCGTTCCATGACTGGCGGTATCGGTGAGTTCGCATATGAGTTCAGCCGTTACGAGCAGGCTCCGGGCGATGTTCAGAAGAAAGAAGTTGAAGCTAGAGCTGCAGCTGAAGAATAATATTGAAGGATAAAGCCTGAAATTTTTGGCCGGCTCTCTTTATGGGAGCCGGCTTTGTGTTATATCAATGAATGAAAGGTGGAATAGAATATGTGGGAGAAATGTAAAGATATTCAGCAGGAACTTGTTGCAATGAGAAGAGATCTGCATAAGATCCCGGAATTTGGCGGCAATCTTCCGAAAACAAAAGCGTATATCATCGGCAAACTGAATGAGTGGGGAATCCCGTACGTAGAGAACCAGAAAGACAGCGGTCTGACAGCAACAATCAAAGGTGCAAAAGAAGGAAAGACGATTGCCTTCCGTGCAGATATGGATGCGCTCTTAATCAAAGAGGGAACAGGAGTGGATTACACTTCCGAGCACGAAGGTCTGATGCATGCATGTGGTCACGACGCACATGTGACAATGCTTCTTGGAGCAGGTAAGATTTTTGCTGAAAACAAGGAAAATATCGCAGGTACTATTAAATTAATCTTCCAGACAGATGAAGAGAACTCCGGCGGTGCGATCCGTTCTATCGAAGCAGGCTGTTTAGAAGGCGTTGATGCTGTATTCGGCACTCACATCGGCTCTATTATCTCTCCGAAGATCCCGTCCGGTACTGTGATCTGTACTCCGGGTTATGTAATGGCTTCCAATGATAAATATATCATCAAAGTAAAAGGTTACGGCTGCCATGGCTCCACACCGGAAAAAGGTGTTGATCCGATCAATATTGCTGCGCATATCGTGATCAATCTGGAAGAGATTATTGCAAGAGAGATCTCTGCTGTAAAACCGGCAGTTCAGACAATCGGTAAGATCCAGGCTGGTGACACATACAACATTATCCCGTCTGAAGTTATCATTGAAGGTACGATGCGCACATTAGACGATGAAGTTCGTCAGTACATGGTTAAGAGAATCATCGAGATCGCAGAATCCACAGCGAAGACATTCCGTGGTGAAGCAGAAGTAGAGATCATCTGGGGTACTCCGCCGGTTAAGAATGATGCAGAGATGGCAGCATTTGCTTGTGAATGTGCAAGAGAAGTAGTCGGTGCTGAAAATGTGATCGACCATGTGGATGCTCCAAACATGGGTTCCGAAGATTTCGCATACTTTGTAAAAGAAGTTCCGGGTGCATTTATGTTCTTAAGCTCCGCAAATCCGGAGAAGGGCACAGATGTTCCGCATCATAACCCGAAATTCAATATCGACGAAGATGTTCTCTGGACAGGATCTGCAATGTTTGTAAAGATTGCTGAGAAGTTTCTTGGATAAAGGGATATTTAGATTTGTAAAAACAATAAAGAGTTATCTATAGAACATGTGCAGGATTCTGCACATGTTCTTTT
>JAFOCX010000292.1 GCA_017380975.1 Lachnospiraceae bacterium | reverse complement strand
TGGGACTATCTTATGGAAGTGGGAACGATCGCAAAGGAAGTCGGCTTTGACGAAGTTCAGTTTGACTACATTCGTTTCTCCACAGACAGTACGATGAAGAACGTCGTTTATGACGAGGAGCGCACACAGGGACGCTCCAAGACGGAGGTCATTACCGAGTTCTGTCAGTACGCATATGAAAATCTGGCGTCTCAGGGCCTGTTTGTTTCTGCAGACGTATTCGGAACGATCATCGGAAGTGAGATCGATGCCAATGCAGTCGGTCAGATCTATACCGACATGGCAAAACATTTAGACTACATTTGTCCGATGGTGTATCCGTCCCATTACGGACCGGGCAACTTCGGACTGGAATATCCGGATAAACAGCCGTATGAGACCATCCTTGGAGCGATGAAAAAGTCCAAAGCGGTACTCGACAAGGCAGCAGATGAAGATGATCATATTCACAATCAGGCGATCGTAAGACCGTGGCTGCAGGATTTTACTGCTTCCTATCTTGGCGAAGGAAAGTATATCGCTTACGGATATGAAGAAGTTCAGCAGCAGATCCAGGCAGTTCTGGACGCAGGATATGATGAATGGATGCTTTGGAGTGCAGCAAACCGTTATCATTTACATCCGGCCGGAGAGGCAGCAGCAGAATAAGGATAAAGAGAACTATGGAAAACACTAGAACATTACCAGTGCCGGGAGATTTCTACCGGCACTTTAAAAATCGCATGTATCAGATCGTTGCCATCGCATATCACTCTGAGACAGAGGAAGCGATGGTCGTATATCAGGCTCAGTATGGAGAGAAAAAAGTCTGGGTGCGTCCCCTTGCCATGTTTATGGAAGAAGTGGACCATGTAAAGTACCCGGATGTGACTCAGAAGTATCGTTTCGAGAAAGTGGAAGAGAATGCTGAGGAAGTGGCGGAGTACACCATGAGCCCGCATTTGCTGGCATTTTTTGATGCCATGGATGAGAAGCATTACGATAAGATGCTGGAAGCGCTGGCCAAATTATCCGGTCATGCGTCTCAGAAGGAAATTGATGACATTTGTATGGTGCTGGATATGCAGACTGTGGGTGACACAGTGGCAGAGCAGATCTCCGAGATCCGCCGCCATATCCAGATGATCAGAAAGTTCGATGGAGAGAGACTTCGTTAATGGAACACGAGATCAATTTTAATATTGAAGAAGAATTAAAAAAACTCCCGGGTTCTCCGGGAGTTTATATCATGCACGACAAATACGATGAGATCATTTATGTCGGTAAGGCCATCAGCCTGAAAAACCGTGTGCGCCAGTATTTTCAGAGCAGCCGCAATAAGACTGCGAAGATCGAGAAAATGGTTTCTAAGATCGCACGTTTCGAGTACATTATCACAGACTCGGAGCTGGAAGCTTTGGTTTTGGAGTGCAATCTGATCAAGGAGCATCGTCCGAAGTACAACACGATGCTGAAGGATGATAAGTCTTATCCGTATATCAAGGTGACTGTGGAAGAGGAGTTTCCGAGAGTCTTATTTTCCAGAACCATGAAGAAGGATAAAAGCCGTTACTTTGGTCCGTATACCAGTGCGGGAGCGGTCAGCGATACCATCGATCTGATCCATAAATTGTGGAAGATCCGTACCTGTACGAGAAATCTGCCGAAGGATATCGGAAAGGAACGTCCGTGCCTGAATTATCATATCAAGCAGTGCAACGCTCCGTGTCAGGGATATGTTTCCAAAGAAGAATACGGACAGTCCGTGGCACAGGTGCTGGAATTTTTAAACGGAAATCACAAGCCGGTCCTTTCCATGCTGGAAAAGAAAATGATGGAAGCATCCGAGGAGATGGAATTTGAGAGAGCCATCGAATACCGTGAACTGATCCAGAGTGTAAAGCAGATCGCGGAAAAACAGAAGATCACCAGCCAGTCCATGGAAGATCGAGACATCATCGCCATGGCCCGAGATCAGGAAGATGCGGTGGTGCAGGTGTTTTTTGTGCGTGACGGCAAGATCATCGGCCGAGAACATTTTCATGTTTCTGTGGCGACGGCAGAAGATGAGAAGCAGATCATCGGAAGCTTTGTAAAGCAGTTTTACGCAGGAACTCCGTTTATTCCGCGCGAGGTTTGGGTACAGCAGGAATTTCGTGAGATGAAACTGATTCAGGAGTGGCTGACCAAGCGACGCGGACAGGGCGTGAAGTTCGTGGTGCCGAAGAAGGGCCAGAAAAACCGACTGGTGGAACTGGCAGCGAAAAATGCACAGCTGGTACTGGATCAGGATAAAGAGAAGATCAAGCGCGAGGAGCTTCGCACCATCGGCGCCATGAACCAGATTGGAGAATGGCTGGGTCTCGAGCATGTGAGACGAATCGAGGCATTTGATATTTCCAATATCAGCGGTTTTGAGTCGGTAGGCTCTATGGTGGTCTACGAGGACGGACGTCCGAAGCGAAACGATTACCGTAAGTTCAAGATCAAAACCGTACAGGGACCGAATGATTATGCGTCCATGGAAGAAGTGCTGACAAGACGCTTTGAACATGGTCTTGAGGAGTTGAGGGAGCTGGAAGAGTCAGAAACAGGAAATGCTGAAACGAAGTTTGGCAGTTTTACACGTTTCCCGGATCTGATCATGATGGACGGCGGAAGAGGCCAGGTCAATGTGGCTCTGAAAGTGCTGGAAGAACTGAAGTTAAATATTCCGGTCTGCGGTATGGTAAAAGATGACAATCACCGCACCCGCGGATTGTATTATAATAATGTAGAAATCCCGATCGACCGATTCAGTGAAGGATTTAAACTGATCACACGCGTTCAGGACGAGGCCCATCGATTTGCGATCGAGTATCATCGCAGCCTGCGCAGCAAGGGACAGGTGAAATCCGTCCTGGATGATATTCCGGGGATC
>JAFOCX010000291.1 GCA_017380975.1 Lachnospiraceae bacterium | reverse complement strand
AGTCTTACAGCGATAACGAACCGCCATATTTCTGGAGGTACTGATAATGTCCGCATCAAAATTATGTTTCAGCTTGATCAGTTTATTGTCTGCCGCATACTCCGCAGCAATACCGTCGCAAAGTCGAATTCCCGGGATCCAGATTTCTTCCGCTCCGGTCATCTCCATAACCTGCTTATAAATGATCGCAGTCGGAAGCAGCATCCTTGCAGCCTCCGAGCTGAGGCCATATGTTTCTTCCATCTGGGAAATGTTCATATGGAGGAGACGGTTGTAAACAAAGTCAAACTGTTCCTTGGTCACATGTGTCAGCAGTTTTCCTTTATTTTCATACCGGAACAGATATAAAATATTGTCTCCGATGGCGATCAGATGACGGATCTGACGGTTTTCCAGGAAAATCTTTTCGTATTGTTTTAACTCATTGGACACCAGTTCGGCGGTCACATCTGCCGTGCGGTCAATGGTTGTGTTGACCAGATCCAATGTATTTAAGATCTTTAATACGCCAAGAGGAACATTAGTCGTGGACACCAGAAGCCCTTCATCAAACAGGGACATCTGCATGCTTCCGAAACCTACATCTACGATCGCCGTACCTTTCTGGATGTTCTTATCGAACTCATCGTCCTTGGCTGCGATCGCTTTATAACTTAAGAAACGCAGCTCGGAGTTACTGATGATGCTGACTTCGATCCCGGTACGGACACGAATCTGGTCGATGACGATCTGGCTGTTTTTTGCCTCTCGCATGGCGCTGGTCGCATAGGCGCGGTATGCATGTACCTTGTATCCTTTCATAATGCGGACAAAACCATTGAGTACATCGCAGATTTCCCCCACCATTTCATAACTGATCATACCGGTATTGTATGTCTCACGTCCCAGCGCGATCACGTGGCGGACATGATCCACCTGCTTGACCTTATTTTTATTGGAAATCTCGTAGATTCCAAGTTCCAGTTCAAAGGAACCTACATCAATCGCTGCAAATAATTGGGATGCCATGCACACACCTCCTAATAGTTTCCGAGAATCTTAAGTGAAGAAGCCTCCGCTCGGACACCTGTCAGCGCATTGCGCACAGAAGCATCGCTCAGGTTTCCTTCCACATCCACAAAGAATCGATACTCAAAACTCTTCTCCGGGATCGGACGAGACTCGATCATCAACATATTGACGCCATTAAAAATAAAATTGCCTAAAATATTGTAAAGAGAACCACTCACATGCGGGATCTCAAACATCAGGCTGATCTTGGACGCAGAACTTTCGTAGACAGGCGCCTTCGCCAGTACAATAAAACGAGTGGTATTGCACTTTTCATTGTTAATGCCCTGCTCCAGTTCCTTCAGCCCATACAGTTCTCCGGCTGTGCGGCTTGCGATCGCCGCCTGAGTTTTATCCTGCTCCTCCTGCACCTTTTTCGCTGCAACCGCAGTGTTGAGCACACTGATACGTCCCCACTCTTTATGCTCGTTCAGATAATCCGTACACTGCATCAGCGCCTGCGGATGAGAATAAACAGTCCTAATATCCGAAAGTTCTGCCTCCGGAAGTCCCAGCAGCATATGGGAGATCGGAATGTACACTTCACCTACTATGTAATTTCTGTATTTTGCCAGCAGATCATAATTGTCAATAACAAATCCTGCTGTGGAATTTTCAATCGGAAGCACTGCAAAATCTGCACGTCCCTCTTCCAATTCACGCATCGTATCTTCGAAGGATTTTACATGATATGCATTTACATGCTCGCCAAAGAATGTCCGTGCAGCTGCATGACTGTACGCCCCTTCCACCCCTTGATATACCACGCGTGCACCGAAGGTTTTCAGTGTTTCCACCTCATAAAAACCGGTCGGTTCAGCCTTTCCGTGCTCTGCCAGAAGACCATACTGAAACTTACGGCTGATCGCCATGAGCTGAGAAAACACTTCTTTGATCGCATCTCTGTTAAAATCGCTGTGTGTCAGACTTTGTGCAGTTGCGATCTTCTGACGTTCGCGCTCTGCATCATACACCGCTTTTCCAGTCCCGATCTTATACTCTGCAACGTCTCCGCAGATCGCCATACGCTCCTCGAACAAACGCACGATCTCGCGGTCGATCACATCCAGTTTATCTCTGCATTCCAGTAAGTCTATCTGTTTCATATCGCTGCTCCTAAATTACATGATCTCACGGATCATATCCGCGATCACTTCTTTTGTATATGCACCGGCGCGTTTTCTCTGCTCCGGCTCCAGTTCTTTGATATAGATCGGTTTTCCGTAATAAACAGTTACTTCGGTCGGAACTACGCGCGGAGTATGCTTTTCAAAAATATCCGCAGTTCTGACCATCGCCACCGGAATGACCGGACAGCCGCTCTTTTCTGCGATCTTCAGGCTTCCCTCTTTAAACTGGATCATATCCAGCTCATCTTTTCCTCTTGCGCGGGTTCCTTCCGGGAAGATCCACATGGAAATACCGCTCTTTACATATTCAATACCTTCCAGGATAGTCTTAAGACCTGCCTTGATATCCTGACGGTCTAAAAACAGACAGTTTACATTGTCCATCCAGCGGTTCAGGATCGGGAACTTTCTCATCTCTTTCTTTGCGATAAAGCCGACCAGACCCGGAGTAGTTGTGTAACCAACCAGAATATCAAAATAGCTTCTGTGGTTGCCGACATACAAAACGGCTTTGTCTGTCGGAATATTTTCTGCACCTTTTACGGTCACTTTCACGCCTGCCACCTTTAAAAACAGGCTGAACATAAAGCGTACGATCTTCGTACTCTCATGTCCTCTTGCAGTCGGATCTTTCTTGCCAAGGGAATTCTGCATGATCAAAAGCGGATAACCAAAGATCAAAAATCCGGCCAGGATCATACATAAAATCAAAAATCGAATCATACTTGTTTCACCTTTTCTTTTTGTAAATAATTGTTGGAGAATTGTTTGTCTATATCATTATATTATATAAAATTCACTTCGCCTTTGCAAGAAAATCTGTGTTAATTTTTCGTTCTTGTCAACCGTTCAAAGATCAATCCGGCTATAAACCAGAAAGGCGCAAAATCCAGACGGATCAGCCCGTCTACATTCCATATTCTTCCGGAATAATCCCACGGACACATGTTTCTCGCCTTCAGGAACGCTCCTGTCACATACTCCGCACAAAAGATCAGCACCATATCGCTGAAACCATGTCTCCAGAAGATGTCTTTTGGTGTCAGTGCATGGGGTTCTCCGATCCACCGGTCCATCCATCCGGAGATCGGTCCCAGCATCGCTCCCATTCCGTAAATCGGAAACATCAAGAGTGATGTCCTTCCCATTAGTCTCATATCTTTCGCAGCAATCGATTCCATGGAGGTAAAAATGATCTCCATGCACCAGCCTGCCACTCCACATTTTAAAAAATTACAAAAAAATTCTCTGATCTCACGTTGTCTGTTCATGTTGCTTAGTCTGCGTGAGTCAGAGAATTCTATACAGTATCTTTCACAAATGCAAAAAGTACCACCTATGTTAAACATAACGGTTGCTGACCGGATCATATTCGTAATCGATCATCGCCAGTTTTTCATCGATTTCACATTTATCCACGTCCATCGCCTTGCAAAGTTCCTCCATGGACGGATAAAAATCTCTTAACTGTGTATTCACATAGCTTAACAGCATCGCCGGATCTTTCGGAAATTTTGTCATGTCGTCCTCCTTCTTTTTTCTTTTCGGAATACAATTCTATTGTTGAATTCCTGTAAAGTTTTATGCTATACTTATTATACTTATGGGATTGTAATTACGAAAGGGGAAACTTTTAATTATGAAACATATTTTACTTCTCGGTACCGGTGGTACAATTGCCTGCAAACACGGTGACAATGGTCTGACTCCGCTCCTGACAGGAGAAGAGCTTCTTTCCTACGTTCCGGCTGCACGCAAATTCTGCCAGGTGGAATCCGTTCAGGTTTTAAATATTGACAGTACAAACGTACATCCGAAACATTGGCTGATGATCTCCAAAGCAATCGAAGAAAACTACGATGATTACGATGGTTTCGTTGTTGCTCACGGTACAGATACGATGGCTTACACAGCTGCAGCATTATCTTACCTGATCCAGCACTCCAAAAAGCCGATCGTTATCACAGGCGCACAGAAACCGATCGATCTGGATGTAACAGATGCCAGAACGAACCTGTTAGATTCTTTACGTTTCGCTTCCAGCGACCGTGCCCACGGTGTGAATATCGTCTTTGACGGTAAGGTTATCGCAGGCACACGCGGCAAGAAAGAGCGTTCCAAGAGCTACAGCGCATTCTCCAGCATCAACTTCCCGTATCTGGCAGTGATCCAGGACGAGACAATCCTCTTCTATATCGACGATAAGTGGCAGGATCGCGAATCCGTTCGTTTCTACCACAAACTCAACAGCAACGTGGCGCTCTTAAAGCTGATCCCGTCCATGGATCCGAGCGTATTCGAATACCTTGCTGAGCACAATGACGCAGTGATCATTGAGTCCTTCGGCGTAGGCGGACTTCCGTCTTACGACAATGCAGACTTCTACAGCTCCATCGAGAAATACGTTGCTCAGGGCAAGATCGTGGTTATGACCACTCAGGTTACTCAGGAAGGCAGCAACATGTCCGTATATGAGGTTGGTCAGAAAGCGAAGAATGCATTCGGTCTCATCGAGTCTTACGATATGACTTTAGAGGCAACCGTTGCGAAATTAATGTGGATCCTCGGACAGACTTCTGAAGCAGATGCGGTAGAAGAACTCTTCTACAAGACCATCGGACACGATATCCTTTGGAAAGCAGCTTCCAGATAATGAAACAAAGAAATGTTAAAAACCCCTCAGCGTTCCATGCGCCGAGGGGTTTATTTTTCTTGTTATTTTAATAAACGCAGGATTGATTCACCAATGGTTCCTTTTGGCTTCTCAACTCCAAAGTTTTCCACGATCGTTGCTCCGATGACTGCAAAAGTATCCATCTCCGGAAGCGGACCATTTCCGGATAACGATTTCGCATACGCAAGGAACGGGACTTTTTCGCGCGTATGATCACTGCCTTTGTACGTCGGATCATTTCCGTGATCCGCAGTCACGATCAGCAGATCCTCTTCTTTCAGAACTTCCATCAAGGTTCCCAGTTTCTCATCAAACTTCTCTACTTCTTTCGCATATCCGACCGGATCTCTGCGATGTCCCCAAAGAGCATCAAAATCCACCAGATTGACGAAACATAAACCGCGAAACTCTTCCTGTGCCGTCTGAATGGTCTGCTCCATTCCATGAACGGACGTTTTCGAACGCAGCGCCTTGGTAATCCCCTCTCCGTCAAAGATATCGCGGATCTTTCCGATGGCGATCACATCCAGATCTGCCTCTTTCAATGCAGTCAAGGTTGTCGGACCAAACGGTTTCAGCGCATAATCATGACGATTGCTGGTTCTTTCAAATTCGCCTGCTTTTTTTCCGACGAATGGTCTGGCGATCACACGGCCGACTTTCCACTCATCCTTCATGGTAATCTCTCTGGCGATCTCACAGCAGCGGTATAATTCCTCTACGCCAAAGGCTTCCTCGTGTCCGCAGATCTGCAGCACAGAGTCTGCGGAAGTATAGATGATCATATCGCCTGTGACGAGCTGCTCCTCACCAAATTCATCGATGATCCCGATACCGCTGTCACTTCGGTTTCCAAGGACTTTTCTTCCGGTTCTGGTTTCCAGTTCCCGGATCAGTTCCGGCGGAAACCCGTGTTCCGTAAATGTCTTAAACGGAGCCTGAATATGAAGTCCCATCATTTCCCAATGTCCGGTCATGGTATCTTTTCCCTGACTGCGCTCATTGAGCTTCGTATAATATGCCGGCGGCTGCTCCATCGGGTCCACATGGGCTAACGGAAGCAGGTTGGCAATTCCCAGCTTCTGCAGGTTCGGGATCTGAAACGAATCCACAGATCGCGACACATGCTGCAGGGTATTGACTCCGATGTCTCCAAACTTCGCAGAATCCTTCATCTCACCAATACCCAGAGAATCTAACACTATGACAAAAACACGATTAAATTTCTGCATAACCCATCCCCTATTCTTCATCTTCTTCCAGATGATACGGTGTCTCCTGGTAAACATAGAAGTTCAGCCAGTTTGTATACAATGTGTTTGCAACCGTACGCCAGGTCAGCGGCGGAACCGTTGTCGGGTCATCATTTTCATAATAATTGCATGGAAGCTTCGGATTTAATCCGCGTCCCAGATCTCTGTGATACTCCGTATCCAGCGTCAGCCTGTCATATTCCGGATGTCCCTGCATGAAGAACTGACTTCCGTCTTCGCTCATCACCAGGAATACACCTGCGACATCCGACTTCGCCAGGATTTTCAGCTCCGGGTGCTCCAGGATCTCTGATTCACGAACCTCAGTATAGCGGGAATGCGGACAATTGAAGTAATCATCGAATCCGCGAAGGACCGGAACCTTTCGATCCAAAGTCCTGTGCACATAAATACCGGACAACTTGTCTCCCATATGGTGTTTCTTTACTCCATAATGGTAATACAGACCGGCCTGCGCCCCCCAGCACAAATGCAGCGTCGAGGTAATGTGCGTCTTGGTCCATTCCATGATCTCAGTCAGTTCCTGCCAGTAATCCACTGCTTCAAATTCCATGTTTTCCACCGGAGCACCTGTGATGATCATTCCGTCAAAACGACGGCGGCGGATCTTATCAAAGGTCACATAAAACTTATTTAAGTGAGTGACCGACGTGTGGGTTGATGCATGGGTGGACATGGTCATAAAGGTGCATTCCACCTGAAGCGGTGTATTGGACAACGCTCTTAACAGCTGTGTCTCTGTATCTTCTTTGAGCGGCATCAGATTAAGGATCAAAATCTCCAGCGGACGAATATCCTGGCTCTGAGCACGTTTTTCATCCATGATAAATACATTCTCGTTTTCCAAAATGGATCTGGCAGGTAAATCGTTCTGTATTTTGATCGGCATTTCTGATTCCTCCTCATTGTTCTTTTTCTTTAAACTTCCTGACCGATCATCTCCAGGAAATCCACCTCGGAAATGATCGCTACACCAAGTTCTTTTGCCTTTTTATTTTTCGAAGAATTCGACGTTACATCGTTGTTGATCAGGTAATGAGTCTTCGCTGTCACGGATCCGGTCACCTTTCCGCCTTTGGACTCGATCATAGCCTGCAGCTCCTTGCGGTTGGCAAAATGTTCCACAGAACCTGTGACAACAAATACCTTGCCTTCCAGAGAACTGTCTCCGCTTTCTGTCTGCTCATCTTCAAATGTCAGATCAGCCAGCAAATGATCCAGCGCTTCGTTATTCTTCTCTTCTTTAAAATATTTCACCCACGCATCCGCAAGCACCATTCCGATACCGTCGATGCTGCAAAGATCTTCGGAGTCTGCCTTTCTCATAGCCTCCAGATCATAACGGAAATGTTTGCAGATCATCTTTGCATTTGCAAGACCGATTCCTGCGATACCAAGACCGTAGATCAGGCGCGGAAGTGTGGTATGAGATGCATGCTTTGCTGCCTGGACCAGATTTTCATAAGACTTTTCGCCAAAACCTTCCATCTCAACGATCGCCTCTTTGTGGCGGTCTAAGTGGAAAATATCGGAAAATTCGTGAATGAAACCGGCCGCAATGAATTTTTCTAGGGTCATCTCGGACAGTCCGTCAATGTTCAGCGCATCACGGCTGACGAACAGGGCGAAACCTTTCATCTTTTTCGCCTGACAATCCGGGTTCGTACAGTATAAGGACTTCACTTCGTTGATGCTGCGGATTTCTGTCGCTCCGCCGCATACCGGACAATGCTCCGGAATGTCTCGCACACCGCTTCTTGTCCGATTATCCGCAATCTGCGGAATGATCATATTGGCCTTATAAACCGTGATCCTGTCACCTGCGCCAAGCTCCAGACCTTCCATAATGCTGATGTTGTGAACACTGGCACGGCTCACAGTTGTGCCCTCCAGCTCCACCGGCTCGAACACCGCAACCGGATTGATCAGACCGGTTCTGGATGCACTCCACTCAATATAGGAAAGTGTTGTCTCCTGTAATTCATCCGCCCATTTGAATGCGATCGAATCACGCGGGAACTTTGCAGTTCTTCCGAGGGATGCTCCGTATTCAATATCATCGTACAACAGTACCAGACCGTCGGACGGAATGTTGTAATCTTCTACT
>JAFOCX010000290.1 GCA_017380975.1 Lachnospiraceae bacterium | reverse complement strand
TGGATTTCAATATGTGGTTTTGAAGGTACGTTAAACTTCATAAGTCCTGAAAAGGAAATGCACGAGTGGCTCAGTGGTGGAGCATCGCCTTGCCAAGGCGAGGGCCGCGGGTTCGAATCCCGTCTCGTGCTTTTTATTTTTGCAAAAAAATGAGTGGTGTAAAAAACAGAGCAGAGATCAACATATGCTGGCATATAAGATGATCTCTGCTCTGTTTTTCTTATCTTACAACTTCTTTCTTAATACCGTTTGATCAAAGAATTCGTCAATGAAATATTGTCTGGAGTAAAAGATAATATTTCCATCAATATCGTAATCAATTTCTTCCATATTTAGGAGTGGAGTTCCGACAGGAATCTCCAGAAATTCGGATAATTTTTCATTTGCAGCGACTGCGTGCAGATGAGTCAGATCCATATATGCTTCTACGCCACACACCTTTTGTAAAAAGTGGAAGATAGGAGCTTCAAGATCCTTTAAAGTGAATTCTTCATGAATCAGTCTTTTTTCAAAAATATCTTCGCAATAAATCGCCGGTTTTCCGTCAGCAGTACATACACGTGTAATGCATACAATTTCGGTACCCGGAGAAATCTGCAGTATATTTGCACAGAATGGATCTGCTTTTTCTTCGGTTAGCTGAACCTTTGAAATTGCCGGTTCGTATCCATTATTGCGTATGATGTCCAGAAACTCAAACTCCATGTCCATTCGATTTTTTACTTGAAGAACATGGCGGTTTATGATGGTTCCGACACCGTGTCTGCGGGTAATGACACCTTCTCGCTCTAATTGTGCTAAGGTATCTCTTAAACGAGTTCTGCTGATTCCCAAATGTTCTGCAAGCTCCGTTTCTCTTGGCAATCGATCACAATCAGCATATTGACCGGTTTTCATTTCTTGTAATAATTCATGACATATGTCATCGGAATCTTTGTACTTCATTCCTACGATACTCCTCTTTGGAAAAATAGGTCGACCTTTTCTGAATCATATTATAATACATGGAAAAGAAAAAGCCAATATAATTATGATGTTTTATGAAACAATGTGAATAGCAAGGAATGCAGTTGAAAATTAGAAACAGTTCCTTTATAATATCTATTGGTTTAAAGGTAATACCTATTTGGAGAGTGGAGAATTCGATGAAATTAGATTATTCAAATATGATCCGTTTGAAATTGCTGAGGGAATTGAAAAATGGAAAATATGCTGCTTGTGCACGTTTGCCCAGGGAAACTGTTTTGGCAGAGGAATTAGAGATCAGCAGGAATCATTTACGAGATGTACTTGCACAGCTGGAACGAGAAGGGTTTATTACAAGAATTCACGGTGTCGGAACGATCATCAATCGTCATGTCCTAAAGGTAAATTACCGAATGGATATTGAAATTGAGTTTTTTGATATTATACGTCAAAATGGTTACCAGCCGGGGATTTCGATGATCCATATTCAAGAAATGCAGGCGGACAGTGAGGTTGCAGAGAAGCTTCAGGTTCCGGAGAGCACGGAGGTGATCTGTGTGAGCCGAGTTTGTACTGCGGATGGAAAACCGGCGATCTATTGCGAGGATATATTAAAGAAAAATCTGGTCAAAGAGGCGTATGAGGAAAGTGATTTTGAATTTCCCATCTTTCATTTTTTGAAAAAACGTTGTTATGTTGATTCTTATTTGGATCTGACCGAGATTCATCCGGTTTTGGCAGATGAAGAGATATCAAAGCTGTTGGAAGTATCTGTGGGATCCCCATTATTAAATATGAAAGAAATCGATTATGATATCGATGGCAATGTTATTTTTTATTCCAGGCAGTATTTCGTGGATGCGTTTTTTAGCCACACGGTGATGAGAAAGAATTTATAAATGGAATTGAAAAAAGAAGACTTTTGTCATATAATGAAACACGAGGTTGAAAGGTCGACCAATATTTACATTAGATAAGGGAGAATGTTATGAATGCCATAACGAGTAGCGTAAGCAACATATACAAACTCGATGGTCGCGTGCCGCTTCCCAAAGCGATTCCGTTTGGACTTCAGCACGTACTGGCCATGTTTGTATCTAACTTAGCGCCGATTTCGATTATTGCAGCAGCAGCCGGACTCGCGCAGCCGGAAATTGCGATTTTGCTGCAAAATGCCATGTTTGTTGCCGGAATTGCGACATTGATCCAATTATATCCGGTATGGAAAATTGGTGCGAAATTACCGATCGTAATGGGTGTCAGTTTTACATTTGTAACTGTATTAAGTACAGTTGCGGTAAATTATGGATACCCGGCAGTCATCGGAGCCGTACTGGTTGGCGGTATTTTTGAAGGAACTTTGGGATTAATGGCGAAATACTGGAGGAAGATCATTTCTCCGATCGTTGCAGCTTCTGTAGTAACTGCGATTGGTTTTTCGTTATTTACGGTTGGTGCAAGATCTTTTGGCGGTGGATATGTAGAAGATTTCGGTTCTGCAGAGAATCTGATCTTAGGAACGATTACATTAGCGGTATGTCTTATCTGGAACTGTATGGCAAAAGGATATTTAAAACAGCTTGCAGTGTTAGCCGGTCTGGTTGTCGGATATGTCGTAGCGATCTTTATGGGAAAAGTGGATCTTACCGTTATTTTTGCTGACGGCATTGTTGCACTTCCGAAATTACTGCCATATGCTCCGGAGTTTAACCTTGGTGCAATCTTTTCTGTCTGCATTATTTATCTTGTTTCCGCGGCTGAAACGATTGGCGATACCACTGCAATGGTATCTTCCGGATTAGACCGTGAGATTACAGATAAAGAGATTTCAGGCTCTCTTGCATGTGACGGTTATTCTTCCATGGTTTCTTCATTATTTGGATGTCCTCCGGTCACATCTTTTTCTCAGAATGTTGGATTGATCGCGATGACGAAGGTAGTGAATCGTTTCACCATTATGACAGGTGCAGTCTGCATGATGTGTGCAGGCTTATTACCGCCGGTAGGAAATTTCTTTGCTTCCCTTCCGGAATCGGTATTGGGCGGCTGTACGATCATGATGTTTGGTACAATCCTCACATCCGGTATGCAGATGGTTGCAAAAGCAGGATTTACACAGCGTAATGTGACGATCGCAGCCCTTTCATTGTCCATTGGTATTGGTTTTACAACAGCAAGTGAGATTGGTCTCTGGCATATTTTTCCTGAGATGATCCAGAGTGTATTCTCAGCCAATGTGGTAGCTGTTGTATTTGTGGCATCGATTGTTTTAAATATGATCTTACCGAAAGATATGGAAATTGAAAAAATAAAGGATTAGTAAGGTTTTAAGGAGAATTATGTTAGAAAGAATCTTCAAATTAAAAGAAAAAGGCACCAATGTAAAGACAGAAGTGGTTGCCGGTATTACGACGTTTATGACCATGGCATATATTTTGGCTGTCAATCCGAGCATTCTCAGTGAAGCAGGAATGGATGCCAATGCAGTGTTGCTTGCAACTTGTCTTGCTTCTTTCATTGGTACGGCATGTATGGCATTTATGGCGAATATGCCGTTTGCACTTTCTGCGGGTATGGGACTGAATGCATATCTTGCATATACAGTTGTGCTTGGTCAGGGGATTTCCTGGCAGACAGCGCTGTTTGCGGTATTTATCGAAGGTATTATTTTCATTATCATGTCCCTCACAAATGTGCGTGAAGCGATCTTTAACGCCATTCCGTTAACATTAAAACAGGGTGTATCTGTAGGTATCGGTCTGTTTATTGCATTTATCGGTCTGCAGAATGCAGGACTTTGTGTAGATTCATCTACATTGGTTACAATCACAAGTTTCACAGAAAACTTTAACACTCACGGTATCTGTGCACTGCTTGCACTGATCGGCCTCTTGGCAACTGCGATCCTTTACATTCGCAATGTAAAAGGTGCGCTTCTGTATGGTATCGTTATCACATG
>JAFOCX010000289.1 GCA_017380975.1 Lachnospiraceae bacterium | reverse complement strand
GCCATCGAGACAACCATGGCACTTACGTTCGTCAGCGGTATTATCTGTACGATCCTGGGCACCTACGCGGCTCCGTGGCTGCTGCGTTTTATGGATACTCCGGAGGATGTTATGCCGGAGGCATCTGCCTATCTGCGTATTTATTTCGCCGGTGTTTTCGGACTGCTCCTCTACAACATCGGAAGCGGTATTCTCCGTGCGGTCGGTGATACAAAACGTCCGCTGTATTTCCTGATTTTTTCCAGTATTATGAACATTGTTCTGGATCTGGTATTTGTTATTGTTTTCCATATGGGAATCGAAGGTGTTGCGTATGCGACCATCATTTCCCAGTTTGTTTCCGCAATCCTGATCTTGATCCTGCTGTCTAGAACAAAGGAAAACTACCGCTTCGTCTGGAAAGACCTGCATATCAACTGGCAGCTGGTTGGCCAGATCTGCTCGATCGGTATGCCGGCCGGACTGCAGCAAGCAATCACATCCTTCTCCAACGTTTATGTACAGTCTTATATCAACGGATTCGGTTCCGGATGTATGGCTGGCTGGAGCAGCTACTCCAAGATCGATATGTTTGTTATGCTTCCGATGATGAGCATCGCACAGGCGATCACCACCTTTGCCAGCCAGAACATCGGTGCAGGCAATCTGGAACGTGCAAAAAAAGGTACAAAAACAGCGCTGATCATGTCCGTCGGAATCGCATTCTCGATTTCCTGCATTCTCTGGATCTTCGCACCTCAGTTTGCAAGAATGTTCAGTAAGGAAACTGATGTCGCTTACTACTGCGTCCTCTTCCTCAGACAGAATATTTTCTTCTTTGTATCCAGTGCAGTCACCCAGGTATTCTCCGGAACCCTCCGCGGTGCAGGAAATTCTAAGACACCGATGATCCTGATGCTGACTTCCTATGTCGCATTCCGCCAGGTATATCTCTTTATCGTGAAACAGGTTTGCTACACTCCGAGTCTTGTCGGATTTGGTTATCCGGCCGGCTGGATGGTATGTGCCCTTCTCACTACCCTGTATTACTGCTTCAGCGGCTGGGATAAGAAGCTGAAATTAAACTAATCATGTCCCGTCCAGAACCCTGCAGAGAATGTCTGCCAGCGGTTCCATGGCATTTAAGGCCTCCGCATACGTGTTTGTCTGGGCTCCGACCTCGATCAGAGCCGTTCTTGCCCGGACATGCTGGTTATAGCGGAGGCCTTTTAAATATATTTTCCTGGTCAATCCGGGATAATGCTCTTCTGCTTTCAACTGCATCTGAAAGCTAAATGCCAGATTCGCCTCCCGATTTGGATTGGGCAAATATTCGATCGGACCATCCGGCGTCTGCGACGTACCATTGAAAAACATGATGCGGGCAGTTGGTTTTCCATTCACTTCCGTAACCAGATGTGTCCCTTCCTCCACCCCGTCACGATGCAGGTCTAACACCACCTGGATCGATGGATTTTCCTGGAGGATTCCCTGAATGCCTTCCAATGCGTAGGTGTATGCCTGGCTTCGGTCCAATTTCCCGTTCTTCACATCATAGACCGTTGTGTCATGAATGACACCATATCCCCGCTCTTCCAGCAACTCTGTCAGATAGGCCCCCACTCCCACGATCGTCGCATCTTCTTTCTGTGGATAGTCTGCAAATGTCTCCTGAGAATGCGTATGATAGATCAAGATCTGAGGGTTCTCCTCCCGTTTAATCGAAAGATCCATATTAAAAAAAGTCTCTGCATTTAACAGCGTATCATCTGCAGTCGTGGATGGATGAATCATATAAAATTCTTTCATCAAATAATCATAGTCTGCCAGCTTCTCGCGGATGATCGATGATCCGGATGTTTCCATGATGATCTGTTCCTTTACCTGAGTGGAGGTATTTTCCTTTAAAATCTGTGCTTCCCAAACACCCGCCATAACCCTCTCATAAGCCGGATCTTCCCCCGGTTCGCGAGCCTTTGGAAGCTGGTCCAGATAATCCAGTACCTTCGGACTCCAGTGTTTCATCACTGCTTCCGCAGCATAGACTCCATATCGGAAATACAATCCGGACATTGTTTCTTTGATCGCTTCATGATTCTTCAACAGTACACAAAATACTGTAAGCAATCCCGTGATTCCCAGAATCATGGGACGTTTTCTTTTTAGCTTCCATTTGAAATATGTCCATCTTCGTCCCATTCTGCCCCCACGGACCATCATTTCCTACAGTTTATGAGATCTTCCGGTCTTCTATCACTGAAACAATGCTTCATGGATCGCTTCTGAGATGGTGTAGCTGAGCATTTCCACCCGTTCATCAATATCATGGGGGGTCACATACATAGAGCCGAATTCCGGTTCCGAAATTTCAACCACGGTCGGAACCCCAAGCGCAAGAACCGGAATCCCAAACACATCTTCTGTAAGAGAATTTCTGTGATTGCCAACCCCGGATCCCGGATGAATTCCGGTATCTGCAAGCTGGATCGTTACTCCAAGTCTCTGCACGCTGCGTGCAGCCAAAGCATCCACAACGATCACCACACCGGGCCGTGTTTCCTTGATGACCCCTTTGATGATCTCTGCAGTTTCCATTCCTGTCTGTGCCATGACCCCCGGTGTCAGTCCGCTCAGAATCGGATATCCATGTTTTTCACAAAACTCCTTTCCATATTCTAATGACAGCTGTCTGGTAACCTGCAGATGCTCCAAAACCTTCGGTCCCAATGCGTCCGGCGTTGCATTCTGATTTCCCAGCCCTACCACAAGAATCGAAGTTTTTTCCACATGATGCAGCTTCAAAAGTTCCAGGATCTGTTCGGACAGAGACTTGGTCACCTCTTTATGAAAATCATTGTCCTTCTCCGCCAGCCTTGGTGCTTCCAATGTCAGGTACCGCCCAACAGGCTTCCCCATGGCAGCCGCTCCTTCCTCGGTTTTCACGACCACCTGACTGACCCGGATCCCTTCCTGCTCCTGTTCCCACTCGTGAACTTCTACCCCGCTGATCTCCACTCGTTCTTCTTGAAACCGCTCCTGTTCTTCCAGTGCCAGATCCGTTCGGACACCGGACCATTTCTTGTCATTTTCTATCATAAATCCTCTCATTTAAAACTTATTTTTATTAATAATTTTCGCCAAAAAAAGAAGAATTATGTATTGACATCGCACGAATTATTCGCTAAAATATAACAGTATGTTTACATTGAACTGTCCGTGTCCAGACTTTGATGCAAAACAAACAGAGAATATTTTTTAATTATAATGGAGGTGCACAGATTGGCTAACATCAAATCTGCAAAAAAGAGAATCTTAGTTGCTGAGACTAAGGCTGCTAGAAACAAAGCTATCAGATCTAAAGTTAAAACTTATGTTAAGAAAGTAGAGGCTGCTATCACAGCTGGCGATAAGGCTGCTGCTCAGGCTGCTCTCCTTGCTGCTACAAGCGAAATCGACAAGGCTACTACAAAGGGCGTTTTCCATAAGAATACTGCTTCCAGAAAAGTATCCCGTTTGTCCAAAGCTGTAAACGCAATGGCTTAATTTAAAAGACTGGAACGATTTACAAGAATAAATATAAAAAAGCTTTTCCGAAAGGTGTGTCGGAAAAGCTTTTTTATTTTCTGTTAAACTTCTAATATTTTCTCGCGATCAGCAGTTCCACTGCCATGCGGTCTCCCAGACGGCCGGTCTTTACCGCTTCTTCTGATTCCACACAAAGTTCCACATAAGAAAGGATCTGCTCCTTTGAAAATGCCTTCGCCTGAGTGATCAGCTTTCCTGCTGCAAACGGCGGAACTTTTAATTTGGAAGCCACTGCTCCTTTATCCTTTCCCTGGGCCGCAAGCTCTTTTACCTGCAAGAGCTGATTGAACTGTCTTGCGATCAAAAACAGAATTCGCATCGGCGGCTCTTTTAATGTCAGAAGATCTTCATACAGGTCCAGCGCTTTCTTTGTATTTCCTGCTACGATCGCAGAAACCATCTCGAAAATCCGGTTGGTCACATGAACCGTTCCGATCGCCTCCACATCTTCTACTGTGATCACATCACGGCCCATAGTGTAACAGATCAGTTTTTCCAACTCTGTACGGATATTTTCCATATCATCGCCGGTCCGCTCTAAAAAATATTCCATGACCGGTTTCGTGATCTTCTTTCCGTCTTTCGTCAAAATACCTGCCGCCCACTGCATCAGCTGGATGGAATCCTGCTTATTTAACTCTGCCACATGCCCCAGTTCCTTGACTTTCTTGTATAACTTATTTCGTTTGTCCACTTCACTCTCACAGAAGATCAGACACGTTGTATCTGGCATCTGCGGAAGGTACGTAACCAATTCTTCCGGAGCATTCTTGAAAAATCCGCTGCTGTCTATGAGGAGCAGACGTCGTTCTGCAAAAAAAGGCATCGTATCTGCCAGGCTGATGATCTCTTTTACATCCGGATTCTTTCCTTCAAAATAGTTAAAATTCATCGTATCATCGCCGGAAATGGCCTCTCTCATCCGTTTTTTATAACTTCCCACAAGAAACGGTTCATCTCCGCAAAGAAGATACACGGATTTGAAACTCTTCTCTTTGATATCTTTATTTAATGTCTGCACAAACTATCCTCCACCTGCACATGTTAGACTCTTTACGATTGCGTATCGGTACTATAACGAACGCCGGTTACCGTCTGCTCGATAATGCTGCGCATCACCATTTCATTCAGCTGACCGGGCAAGTATCCGAAAATATTTCCCTCTGCATCGATCATAAATGTGGTCGGAAATGAGTAGATTCCATACTGCATAAACATTTCCCCTGTTGTGTCCATGACAACCGGATATGTGTAACCATTCTTTTCCAGAAAAGCGATGATCTCCTCCTCGCTTCCTTCCCGACCATAGTTTGGTGCCGCGATTCCCAAGATAATGACCGAGGGATCTTCTTCTGCCTGATATTCCTCATAAAGTTTCTGAATATCCGGCATCTCATTTCTGCACGGCGGGCACCAGGTCGCCCAGAAATTTAAAAATACGGTCTTTCCCTTGTACTCTGAAAGTGTATGTGTATTGCCATACTGATCCTGAAGCGTGAAATCGATCGCAGGGATCGTGTCCGCTTTTTTCGCTTCCTCCGTCTCCTCTTCCGTTTCTATCACTTCTTCCGTAGTCGCAGCAATCGTTTCCT
>JAFOCX010000288.1 GCA_017380975.1 Lachnospiraceae bacterium | reverse complement strand
TTTTGGTTGTTGATGCATTCGAGGGTCCGATGCCGCAGACAAAGTTCGTATTACAGAAGGCATTAGAACTGGATCTTCACGTTATTGTTTGTATCAACAAGATCGATCGTCCGGAAGCAAGACCGGATGAAGTCATTGATGAGACACTGGAGTTATTTATGGATTTAGATGCTTCTGATGAACAGCTTGACTGTCCGTTCGTATTTGCATCTGCAAGATCCGGTTTTGCAAAGAAGAACATGGATGATCCGGAAGAGGATATGAGTCCGTTGTTCGAGACGATCGTTGATTACATTCCGGCGCCGGAAGGTGATCCGGAGGCAGAGACGCAGATGCTGATCAGCACCATCGATTTCAATGAGTATGTAGGCCGTATCGGTGTCGGTAAGATTGACAATGGTTCTGTTCGCGTGAACCAGGAATGTGTCATCGTAAACCATCATGAACCGGACAAGAAGAGAAAAGTAAAGATCGGTAAATTATACGAGTACGATGGTCTGAACCGTGTAGAAGTGCAGAGTGCGCAGATCGGTTCCATCGTTGCAATCACAGGTATCACAGACATTCACATTGGCGATACAATCTGCGATCCGGAAAATCCGGAAGCAATCCCGTTCCAGAAGATTTCTGAACCGACCATTTCCATGAACTTCATGGTAAATGACAGCCCGCTTGCAGGCCAGGAAGGTAAATATATTACTTCCCGTCATATCCGTGACCGTTTATTCAGAGAGTTAAATACAGACGTTTCTCTTCGTGTAGAGGAAACGGATTCTGCAGATTGTTTCAAAGTATCCGGCCGCGGCGAACTTCATTTGTCCGTACTGATCGAGAATATGAGACGTGAAGGCTTTGAATTTGCGGTAAGCAAGGCGGAAGTTATCTACAAAACAGACGAAAGAAACCGTAAGTTAGAGCCGATGGAAGTTGCTTATGTGGATGTTCCGGAAGAGTTTTCCGGTTCTGTTATCCAGAAGCTTACAAGCCGTAAAGGTGAGCTGCAGGGTATGAGTCCGGCAAACGGCGGATATACAAGACTGGAGTTTGCGATCCCGTCCAGAGGTCTTATTGGTTACAGAGGCGAGTTCTTAACGGATACAAAGGGTAACGGTATCTTAAATACAATTTTCGATGGTTACGCTGAGTACAGAGGTGATCTGAGCTACAGAAAGAATGGTTCCCTGATCGCGTTTGAGGCAGGTGAGTCCATCACTTACGGCCTGTTCAATGCGCAGGAGCGCGGAACCTTATTCATAGGACCGGGTGTAAAAGTTTATTCCGGTATGGTAGTCGGTTCCTGTCCGAAAGCGGAAGATATCGAGCTGAACGTTTGTAAGACAAAGAAACTGACTAACACACGTTCCTCCAGTGCAGATGAGGCATTAAAGCTGACTCCGCCGCGTGATATGAGCTTAGAGCAGTGTCTTGATTTCATCGATACAGATGAGCTTCTCGAAGTAACTCCGAAGAGTCTTCGAATCAGAAAGAAGATCCTGGATCCGACACTCCGTAAGAGAGCAGCATTTAATAAAAAAAATCAGCAGTAAATTGCGAACTATGATCCCGGTATGTTATAATAATAGATAACGTACCGGGATTTTTTAATATAAGGAAGATAGATATGAAAGCGCATTCCATACAGTTCAAATTTTTAATTACAGTAATATCAGCCATGCTGGCCATCTCATTATTTGTAGGAGGTCTGGGCATTTATGAGGTTGATCATCACGTTCGGATCCAAACAGAAAACTTCATAAATGCTACCTGCAAAACAGAGGCTGCACTGGTCAATGATATTTTCGGTGATATGGAAAAATCTGTGAGGATCATGGAAAGTTTTGTTCTGGATATGATAGACAGCAAGGAAGATATCATAGACAAAGAGAAGCAGTATGAAATTACACAGAATACAGACAGGATGTTTGCCAATGTCGCAAAAAACACCAACGGAGCCATCGCGTATTATTTGAGATTCAATCCGGAGATATCCGATCACAAAGCCGGATTATTTTACAGCAAAGTAGCCGGAGACGATGAATACATCCGTTTTGAATCTACAGATCTGGCTTTGTATGATAAAGATGATACGGAGCATGTGGGATGGTTTTGGCAGCCTTATGAAGCAGGGGAACCGGTATGGATGAAACCGTATTATAATAAAAATAACGACATTTTGATGATTTCATTCGTCATTCCGATGTATTATGAAGATCTGTTTCTTGGTGTTATCGGTATGGATTTTGACTATACGGTTTTAATGGACAAAGTACATGAGATCAAAATCTATGAAAATGGCTTTGCGCATCTGGAATCAGACGGCGTTCTGTTAGATCACAGTTATCATAAAGATGGTATCGAGACAACTGATGGATCAAAAGAATATTTGCAGGTATCAGAGAATCTGAAGAATGGAATGGCTTTGGTGCTGTCTGCAAGTTATGAGGATATCAGGCAGATCAGACATGATATCGCATTCAAGATGTTGCTGGCTGTAGCAGTTCTGGTAGCAGTATTTTCTGCGGTTGTTGTACTCATAGTAAGCAGGATTGTGGGACCGCTCAATAAACTGACGGCAGCATCGCAGCAGCTGGCAGAAGGAAACTACGATATCGAGATTGTTCATAGTGATACCTACGAAATTAAAGTCTTAAGTGCGGCGTTTGAACATATGACAGAGCGTCTCA
>JAFOCX010000287.1 GCA_017380975.1 Lachnospiraceae bacterium | reverse complement strand
TTTCACCCATAAATTCACGTCCTTCTGCAAACCGGATTATTTTGTTTCTTTGTGCATTGTGTGTGTCTTACAGAATCTGCAGTACTTCTTTGTTTCCATACGATCCGGATGAGTTTTCTTATCCTTTGTCATATTGTAGTTACGCTGCTTGCATTCTGTACATGCCAGTGTAATCCTTGTGCGCACGACTTCCACCTCCGTATAATTTCATTGTTTGTAAGGCGGCCTCTTCTTTTCATGCTTACTATGCTTGCTATCGATTTTAGGCATAAAAAAAAAGACCTATGTTCTTCCATTCGCCCTAGCATTGTAGCATAGATGCCATACTACGTCAAGTAGTTTTTTCTTGATAATTCAAGGTTTTTTTGCAATTTTTCCCATGAGAAACCGCCGTATCTTTTTCGATACGGCGGTTTCTTCTCTTCCTTATATTATTTATAAAACCTTTGATAAGAATTCTTTTGTACGGTCATGTTTCGGATTGGCAAAGAATTCTGCCGGCGGTGCTTCTTCAAGGATCACACCGTTATCCATGAACAGCACACGGTTTGCAACCTCTTTTGCAAAGCCCATCTCATGAGTAACGATTACCATCGTCATACCTTCTGCTGCCAGCTGCTTCATCAGATCCAGAACCTCTCCTACCATCTCCGGATCCAGTGCACTGGTCGGTTCGTCAAAAAGGATCACATCCGGATTCATCGCCAGAGCTCTTACGATCGCCACTCGCTGTTTCTGTCCACCGGAAAGTGTGGACGGGTAAACATCAGCCTTATCTTCCAGACCGATTCGTTTCAAAAGCGCCATCGCTTCTTCTCTCGCCTGTGCTTTGATCTCGTCTTTTACCTTTCCCGCAAACAGTCCGATCTTTTTGGATTTTTTTAATTCTTCTGTTCTTACATGAACCGGAGCCAGCATAATATTCTCGGCAACCGTCTTATTATTGAAGAGATTGAAATGCTGGAATACCATACCCATATGGCGGCGGTGAATATTGATGTCCACACTCATGTCTGCAATATCCACACCATTGAAGATAATGCTTCCTCCGGTCGGATCTTCCATACAGTTCAGACATCTTAAAAATGTACTCTTTCCGGAACCGGATGGACCGATGACAACTACGATATCACCCTTGTTGATCTTTACGTCGATGCCCTTTAATACCTCTGCATCTCCGAAACTCTTCTTTAAATTAATTACGTCGATCACTCTTCTTCAGGCTCCTTTCCATCAATTTAACAAGCAATGCGATGAACATTACAAGCACCACATAAATACACGCCATAACAAGATACGGCACCATGAACTCGTAGCTGTTGCTTCCGATAAAGCTGAATGCCACATACAAGTCTGCGGCTCCTACAAAGCTTACTACGGATGTTTCTTTAATAAGTGAAATAAACTCGTTGCCCAGAGTCGGAAGAATATTTTTAACCGCCTGAGGAATCACGATATCGATCATTGTTGTTGTAAAGCTCAAGCCAACTGCACGGCCAGCCTCCAGCTGACCCGGATCTACAGACTGAATACCGCTTCGCATGATCTCGGAAATATAGGCACCGCTGTTCAGGCCAAATACCAGCATAGATACCTGTACACCACCCATCCTGATTCCGATGATCGGCAATAATACATAGTAAAATACCAGCAGCTGCACCACGATCGGAGTTCCACGGAAAAGGCCCACATAGAAGCTGCAGATACCGTTTAAAATCCTCGGAAGACGCTTGTACTTCGGAACCACTCGCACTGTGGCGATCAATGTACCGATCACAATACCGATCAGGAGGCCTGCCACCGCAATCAGAATTGTATTCTGAAGGCCTTCCACTACCTTCACGTAACCGTTCTGTTCAAAAAAAATCTCTAAAAACTTATTCCATTTATTTCCAAAATTACCCATTGTAACTCTCCATACTGCACAAAGAAACGATAGTCCAGAAAAAACGGGCAGCTGCAAGACCGCCCGATTTTCTTCCATATGATATTACTGCATTTCGTTGATTGCTTTTACAATGCAGGCTGCCGGAGCTGCATCGATGATTACATAATTAATATTTCCGTTAATCATGTCCTGTACTGCAAGGGCACCGTTCTTATACGGTACACACTCTGCCGGAAGTCCTGCAAATCCCCAATCAGCATCACCCTCAATGTAATACTGTGCTGTTGTTCCTGCCTGAACACCGATCTTATCGGATGCACTTAACTTATTCAGAAGTGCTTCTACAGATGCTGCATCTTTGCATGCATCGTAAGCAGTATCACTGCCCTTAACGATCAGTTTCTGGGAAGCTTCATAGTAAGAATCGGTAAATGTAACGTACTCTGTTCTCTCTTCATTTACAGTCAGACCTGCCATGGCGATATCGCATTTGTGCTGACCTACAGAAAGGCAAACTGCATCGAAATCCATGTTCTGGATTACCAGTTCCTTGCCAAGTTCCTCTGCAAGAAGTGCTGCAATCTCCATGTCAATTCCATAGTAGCTGTCACCCTGCATATACTCAAACGGCTCAAATGCTGCATTTGTTGCCACGATCAGCTGATCTTTAGAGCTATCCACCTCTGCAGACTTGACCGCTGTCGGTTCACCGCCGGAGAAATACTTCTCACAGATCTTATCTAATGTTCCGTCTTCTTTGATCTTTGCAACAAATTCATTTGTCAGATCCAGAAGTTCCGGCTGATCTTTGTCTACACCAAATGCATATTCTTCCTGTGTCAGTTCGATTTCAATTACCTTTGCGGTCTTTGCTTCTCCACCACAACCAACTAACATAGTTGCTGCCAGTACAGAAGTAAGTACCATTGCT
>JAFOCX010000286.1 GCA_017380975.1 Lachnospiraceae bacterium | reverse complement strand
TTAGGGATTCGATATCAGTAATGTTAATCGCAAATTTTCGAACTTTTAATGGCAGCTTTCCATCAAACTCATCCAGTCGTTCCTTTCTTCTGGCAATTACCCAGATTTCAGAAAGACCTCCGAATCGGTCTGCTAACTGATAAACCATCTCTCGTCCCATTCCGGACGATGCACCGGTTACGATCGCTATCTTCATAAAATTCATCAACCTTTCTTTTTATGAACGTTGCGAATGGTCTTCTTTTTCGCCGGAGCTGATTTCTTTTCAGAAGCTCCTTTTGCCCACGGTTTTCCGCCTTTTGCAGCACTGTTACCGCCTTTCGCGTATCCTGTGCCCTGTCCGTTCGGACGGCCATATCCAATGTTTCTCGGACGAATGAGGCAGTGTTTTTCAAAACCGATCAGATCTTCTCTTCCGGCTTTCTTCAATGCTTCATACACAAGATCATAGTTTTTCGGATTACGGTACTGGATCAGCGCTCTCTGCATTGCTTTTTCATGCGGATTCTTCGGTACATACACCTCTTCCATTGTTCTCGGGTCCAGACCGGTATAATACATACAAGTAGAGATTGTGGACGGGGTCGGATAGAAATCCTGCACCTGTTCCGGCATATATCCTAAATCTCTCAGATACTCAGCCAGTTCGATCGCCTCTTTCAGGGTAGAACCCGGGTGAGAGGACATCAGATACGGAACCAGATACTGCTCTTTTCCGATCTTCTGATTCATGGCTTTGTATTCCTTCACGAACTGATTGTATACGGATACTTCCGGTTTTCCCATTCTCTGTAATACTGCATCTGAAATATGTTCCGGAGCAACCTTTAACTGACCGCTGACATGATGCTCACAGAGCTCACGTAAGAATTCACGGCTCTTATCCGCAAGAAGATAGTCGAAACGAATACCGGAGCGAACAAATACCTTCTTGACCTTCGGAATTTCACGAAGCTTGCGAAGCAGTTTAATATAATCTCTGTGGTCTGCGATCATATTCTTACATGGTTGCGGGAACAGACACTGCTTATTCGGACATGCACCCTTATCAAGCTGCTTGTTACAAGCGGGGAAACGGAAGTTCGCAGTCGGACCGCCGACATCGTGAATATATCCCTTAAAATCCGGTTCTTCCGTCAGCATCTTCGCTTCTTCGATAATCGATTCATGGCTTCGTACCTGAATGATACGTCCCTGATGGAAGGTAAGGGCACAGAAACTGCATCCGCCAAAACAACCGCGGTTACTGATCAGACTGAATTTCACTTCACTGAATGCCGGAATTCCGCCAAGAGCATCATAGCTCGGATGCCATCTTCTCATATACGGAAGTGCATACACATCGTCCATTTCCTGCATGGAAAGCGGTTTCGCAGGCGGGTTCTGCACGACAAATAATTTCTCAGTATACGGCTCACATAAACGTTTGCCGGAAAGTGGTCCCGCATTCTGATACTGAATGAAGAAACTTTCCGCATATTTTCGTTTGTTATCACGAATATCATAGAACTCCGGTAGCATGATCGCATCATATACTTTATCGCGGCTGTCTGTCTTATATACGGTACCTTCAATATAAGTAATATCTTTGATATCGAGACCGGAATTTAATGCATCAGCAATTTCGATAATAGATTTCTCACCCATTCCATAGGAAATCAGATCGGCCTGAGAATCCAGAAGAATGGAACGTTTTACTTTATTGGACCAGTAATCGTAGTGCGCCAGTCGTCTTAAGCTTGCTTCAATACCTCCGAGAATGATCGGACTGTCTTTGTATGCAGAACGGATCAAGTTACAGTATACAACTGCTGCGTAGTCCGGTCGTTTTCCCATCTCTCCACCCGGAGTATAAGAATCTTTTTCTCTGCGATGCTTAGATACCGAGTAATGGTTAACCATGGAGTCCATATTTCCTGCACTGACAAGGAATCCCAGACGAGGCTCACCAAGGATCATCACACTTTCTTTTTCTTTCCAGTCCGGCTGTGAAATGATGCCGACTTTATAACCGTGTGCCTCTAACAGACGGCTGATGATCGCCGGTCCGAATGACGGATGATCGACATACGCATCTCCGATCACATAAACGAAATCACACTGTTCCCAGCCGCGTTTGTCCATATCTTCTCTGCAAATAGGAAGAAAATCATGTAACATATTATCCCTCACTTTATAATATATCAAAATAAGAATCAATGAAGCCATCCGCAAGTTCCAGCTTTTCCGGCTTCATAAGTTTCGAAAAATCATCTTCAACCGCAATGACCTGCATTCCGGCACGTTTTCCGGCAAGGATTCCGGCAGGAACATCTTCAAAAACGAGGCATTCTGACGGATCAGTCTCAAGTCGTCTGGCCACTTCAAGATAAATATCCGGTTCCGGTTTTCCTGCTTTTACTTCGCAAGCCGTTACAATCTCGTCCAGATAAGGGCCTATCTGCAGTGACTCCACAACTGCATCCACCATATCGCGTCCGTTACTTGTCGCGATTCCGGTACGAATCTTGTTCTCCTTACAATACTTTAGAAATTCCTTTACACCGGATTTCAGCGGAACTTCATACCGATACTTATCGATAGACATCTGTGTCCAGCAGGCTTTGATCTCATCTAAAGACCATGGGATCTGAAAACGTTCTTTAAAATACACAGCTGTCTCAGAAAAGCTCATACCTTCGATGGATTTCTGTAGATCATCCGGGCATTCATATCCAAATAGGTCGAGGAATTCGATATCAATCTGCTTCCACATCCACATAGAATCAACAAGGGTTCCGTCCAGATCAAACAAGATGGCTTTTTTACCATTTAACAGGTTTTTTATCATAAATCGTTTAACCACTCCAATTCTTCCTCAGTCAGAGAACGATATTCACCCGGTTTTAAAGATTCATCCAGTGTTAACGGCCCCATCGTGAGACGTTTTAAAAACATAACCGGACATCCAACTGCTTCCATCATACGTTTTACCTGATGAAATTTACCCTCACGGATGGTTAACTTGATCTCCGTTATCTTTCGACCTTCGTCTTCCGTTTTATTTAAAATCTCTAATGAAGCCGGGAGACATTTTAAGCCATCCGGAAGCAGAATACCGTCTGCAAACTCTAAAACGGTAGAATCCGGTACATGTCCTTCACATACAGCATAATAAATCTTATCTACATGCTTTTTAGGAGCCAGCAATCGATGAGCTAAAGGACCGTCGTTGGTGATCAGAAGAAGTCCTTCCGTATCAATATCCAAACGACCGACAGGGAACAGATCTTTTCGATTTTTTCCGTCGATCAGATCAATGACGGTCTGATATTTATGATCCTCTGTAGCAGAAACTACGCCCTGTGGCTTATTCAGCATATAATATTCCATTGTCACATAGGAAACAACCGATCCGTCATATACGATGGTATCTGTCTCAACATTCACCTTTGTGTCTGCTTTTTTTGTGATCTCACCATTGATCTGAATTCGCCCTTTTCTGGCGGCTTCTTTAATCTGACTTCTGGTTCCCTTTCCCATGTCTGCAAGATACTTGTCCAGACGCATTTCCTTTCCCACAGGCAAAACTCCTCCATTCTCATTCTATCTTCCCTATCATACCAAAATTCGAAAAAAAGTACAACTGCTTACAAAATTTTCATAAAGTTCATAATTCGGACATACATTAAACTAACGTTTATGAATGGATAATATATGAACAAATTCCCGCTTCGTTCGATTCTTTTATTTCTTTTATTAATTCCAATGTTATATTTTTCTGAGGAGGTAACGGAAGGTGCAAGAACAGGACTCTTACTTTGGTATCATTCGGTTGTACCGGCATTATTTCCATTTATGGTAATATCAGGACTGATTATTTCAGGCGGCGGGATTATGCATATCATGCATCCATTTTATAAGATCCTCCACCCGATTCTCGGTCTTTCTCATGAAGGCTGCTATGTTCTGATCTCAGGCCTTCTGTGCGGATATCCTATGGGAGCCAAAACTTGTGCTGAATTTGCAGCAGATAAACGGATTTCATTCAATGAAGCAAAATTTTTAATGACAATTTGTAATCACCCAAGTCCCATGTTTATTCTGGGCTATGTTTATCCTTTATTCTCGGAACATATAACGATTGTAGAATTATTATTAACTATTTA
>JAFOCX010000285.1 GCA_017380975.1 Lachnospiraceae bacterium | reverse complement strand
GGCACGGCTGTGCACAGCGGCCGCGGTTTCCGCTTCTTCCTCCGATCAGGCTGGAAAACAGACACTGTCCGGAATAACAATAGCAAAGAGCACCATGAACGAAAGTCTCGATCTCAAGACCTGTCTCGTCATAGATCTCTCGGATCTCTCCCAATGTCAGTTCACGGGCCGGCACCACTCGCACTGCTCCCATCTCTTTTAATTTCGATGCGCTGTATTTTCCGGTTACAGTCATCTGTGTGCTCACATGAATATCCATCTTCGGAAAATGCTCACGCACATAACGGAATACGCCAAGGTCCTGCACGATCACCGCATCCAGACCGGCTTCATAGTACGGCTTTAAGTACTCGTAGAGATCCGGAAGTTCCTTCTCTTTTACCAGCGTATTTACCGTCATATAAATTTTCGCACCATGCAAATGCACATAGTCAATGGCACGGATCATCATCTCTTCGTCCAGGTTGTTTGCATAAGCTCTGGCACCGAAACGGCTTCCTCCGATGTAGACCGCATCTGCACCTGCATTGACTGCTGCCACCATGCTCTCAAAGGATCCCGCCGGCGCAAGGATCTCCACATTCCTCTTTCCCATATCTTCCTCCACTATTATCCACACATCTGTGCTCCGTACAGACTGTCTTTTCACACAGAATCATAAGGGTACAAAAGGCCGCAGCATAACACTATGCGGCAGCCTCAAAACTATTTCTCGTTTTTCTCCATCTGGGCATCCAGTTTCATCTGAACACCGATCAGTTCATGCTTCAGGCTGTAGATTTCCTTTTCCAGATCATTCTTCTGGGCACGGAGCATCTTAGCTTCCTGAAGAGTTTTGAAATAATCGTCTGCCAGATTCAGATAGATCATCACTTCCTGATAATCTTTATTCTGTCTGGTAAAGCCCGGCTGCGCCTTTAAAATACCGATCTTCTGGTTGATATATGCCGCAACTTTCTGAAGATACTCCTGTTCCTCAGAACCGCCTAAAGTGTAAATATTTCCATCGATCAGTACTTCTGTATAGTTCTTTTTATCCATTGTCTGTAACTCCTGATTCGTAAAATCTATGTCAAATATAAAATATGTTTATTCCTTCGTAATTCCTAAATGACGATATGCAAGTTCTGTCGCCATACGGCCGCGCGGGGTGCGATTGATCAGTCCGTTCATCAGAAGATACGGTTCATATACATCTTCCAGGGTTCCTGCATCTTCACCGATGGCTGCTGCCAATGTATCCAGACCGACCGGACCGCCGCCAAACTTCTGGATCAATGTCAGAAGAATGGTTCTGTCGTTATTGTCCAGTCCCAGTTTATCCACATCCAGAATGTCCAGAGCAAAATCCGCCACTGCTTTTGTGATCACACCATCGTATTTTACCTGGGCAAAATCACGAACTCTCTTCAGCAAACGGTTTGCAAGACGCGGGGTTCCTCTGGATCGTCTCGCGATCTCATATGCACCGCTGTCCTCGATCTCTACACCGAGTACCTTTGCGGACCGCTTTACAATAATACTAAGTTCTTCCGGAGAATAAAAATCCATTCTCTGAACCACACCAAATCGGTCTCTGAGCGGAGCAGTCAAGAGTCCGGCTCTTGTCGTCGCACCAACCAGGGTGAACTTCGGAAGCTCCAAACGGATCGATCTCGCAGAAGAATCCTTGCCAAGCATGATATCAATGGCAAAATCTTCCATCGCCGGATACAAAACTTCTTCCACCTGGCGGTTCAGTCTGTGGATCTCATCCACAAAGAGCACATCTCCCTCCTGCAGATTGTTCAGGATTGCAGCCATCTCGCCTGGTTTCTCGATCGCCGGACCGGAAGTGACTTTCATGTTGACTCCCATCTCGTTCGCGATGATCCCGCAAAGTGTTGTCTTTCCCAACCCCGGAGGACCGTAAAAGAGCACGTGATCCAATGCTTCTCCGCGATTCTTTGCAGCATCAATAAAGATCTTCAGTGTAGACTTGATCTTTTCCTGGCCGATATATTCATTTAAATGCTGAGGTCTCAAAGAACCTTCTATCTTCTTATCTTCCTCTGTCACTTCTGTAGTGATAATTTTTCGACTCATGGGAACCTACCTATAAAAATGCCAGATGTTTTAATGCTGCCTTTAAAACATCTTCGGCTGTCATTGACTCTGTAATTGTAACTTTTTTCACCACGCCCGATGCTTCGGATGCGGAATATCCGAGAGCAGTCAGCGCCTCAATGGCCTCTTTTCCGATCGCTCCGACATTGGAAACCTCACCATGACCGGAAATCGGTTCTGTATATCCGTCCAGAATATCCTCCGCCTTTACCTTGTCTTTCAGGTCCAGGATGATCCTCTGAGCAGTCTTGCTTCCTACGCCCGGAGCTTTTGAGATTGCTTTCGCATCTCCGGAGATCACAGCAAGACGCAGTACATCCGGACTTAACGCAGAAAGAATTCCGAGAGCACTCTTCGGTCCCACACCATTGACACCGATCAGCTGACGGAACATCTCCAGATCCTGTCTGGATAAGAACCCATACAGACTCATGGCATCTTCGCGCACACTAAAATATGTATAGATTTTCACAGTCTCCCCCGTCTTCGGCAAATGCTCCAGAACAGAAGTCGGTACGAAGATCCGATATCCGATCCCGCCGGCTTCTACGATGACTGAATCTTCAAATTTCTCTGTAAGAGATCCTTTTACATATGAAATCACGCAATCTTCCTCCGTCATACTCTCATCCGGTCACAAAATGACCACCATAAGAATCATACCATAGCCCCCAAATCTTTGCAAGTCATCGCAGAAAAGAATCGAACAAATTTTCTGTTTGATTGACTTCTTTACAAAAACCACTTATACTATCAAAAAACAAAAGATTTTGGAGCTTATATGATCACCATCGATAAAGAATTTCTATTTGAAGAATCTTATCCGCTTTCCAACTTGGGAAAACGAGAAGAACTTCTGTTTTTTGATATAGAGACTACCGGTTTTTCCGGAGATTACAATCAAGTATATCTGATCGGATGCGTCTATTTTACAGAAACTTCTGCACATTTTATCCAGTGGTTTGCCGACAGCAAGGAAGCGGAAACAGAAGTTATTGACACTTTTTTTGCATTTGCCAATAACTATCAAACCCTGGTTCATTTTAACGGTGATACCTTCGATATTCCGTTCATCGAAAAGCGCTGTCATGCATTGAGGCTTCCTCATTCCTTTGACCATCTGGAAAGCATCGATATTTACAAGCGCATCAAACCATACAAAAAACATCTCGGGCTTGAAAACCTCAAGCAGAAATCCATCGAAACCTTCCTTGGGATCAGTCGAGATGACAAATACACCGGCGGACAGTTGATCGAAGTCTATGCGGAATATCTGCAGACAAAAGATCCTTATCTGTTAAAGTTGTTGCTGCTGCACAATGAAGATGACCTGAAAGGTATGCCAAAGCTTCTTCCGATCCTTCACTACCCGGATTTCTTTGATCAGGACTTTTCCCTTTTAGAACTGAAAAAAGTGTCAGGTGAATCCTCCAGAGTGCTTCTTACACTTTGCTGTGATGCATCCACTTGCCTCCCGGTATCCATCGGCGCCTCCGTCCCTTCTTACACGCTAAAAGCTGATAAGAACAGACTCACGCTCTCCGTTCGGCTTTATGAAGGAACCTTAAAATATTTCTACCCGAACTACAAAGATTATTATTACCTGATCTACGAAGACACCGCCATCCATAAAAGTGTCGGTGAATATGTAGACCGGGATGCAAAAGTTAAAGCAACCAAAGAAACTTGTTATACCAAAAAATCCGGAACCTTCCTTCCTCAGCCGGAACCATTTTGGACACCGGATTTTAAAAACTCATGCAAAGATAAGACCTGCTTTTTTGAATTCTGTCCGGATTGCTTTTCTGACAATAAAACTTTGAACCGCTACATCCACAGACTCTTAAAAGATATTTTTACCGCCCGTTGATCAGCAATATCACTGACCGCACGGGCGGTTTCTGTTTGTCATATTAATACGTTCCCTGCTTCAAAAGCTTTCGAATATATGCAAAGGTCTTTTTCTCACCCTTTTCCTTCAGCATCAGCAAGATTTCTTCCAGCATTGCTTTCGTTTCCGGATGCATCGTAATGTAATCTTTGCTTCGCGCAAAATAAGCATACGGCATATCATCTGTATAATTCTTGCCCTGGTAGATCTTGCATGCTGCAATACGGTCCATGACCATCTCCATCAAATAATTGACAGGCATCTTCACACCGATCACTTTCCAGTTCTGGTCCTTCATGCCAACGTCCATCCAGTATTCAAAATGATGCTTATTTCTGCCTTTATGATGCAGCCATGCGGAAGAATATCCTTTTTCCTCTTTTTCGGCTGCATTAGGACTTCTGTTCCCCTGGTAGTATTGAACTCCGGTCCTAAATTCCTCCCAGGTATACTTGGAAAGATCATGGAGCAATCCCTGTTTATAAAGGCCGACACGGAAACATCCCTTGAGCACAACCCATTTATGTTGAGTAATTGTTATAAAATGCCTCCATGCGTTATTTCTCTTTTTGTCTTGAAAATTCAATTTATCATTCTTCATTAAGAATCAATTTCCACCTTTTTCAAATTAATAGCAAAATCTTTCACACGATTCGGTTTGACATTGCCTCCAAAATATGGTATCGTAGTTGGTAGCTATAGTAAACACTATAGCATGTTATTTATTCGGAGGTATCAAACATGAAAGGTACAGTTAAGTGGTTCAATAACCAGAAGGGTTACGGTTTCATCTGCGACGCAGCTGGAAACGATGTATTCGTTCATTACTCCGGTCTTAACATGGAAGGCTTCAAAACTCTGGACGAAGGTGCAGAAGTTGAGTTCGACGTGATCGAAGGAGCTAAAGGACCGCAGGCAGTAAACGTAACCAAATTATAATCTGCCGTTCCTCATTGTACCATTTATCTAAACATGTAACATCAGAGTTAGTATAAATATAGTGCAGCAAACGGGATTAGAAAAATGGGCTGTTGCGAGACGATTTGTTTCGCAACAGCCCATTTTTGTTATTGATTGAATTATGGTCTGATTGCTTTTGCAAGCATATCTTTCAACTCTTCTACATCGAATGTGTACACCTTGTTGCAGAACTGACAGCCACACTCTACTGTCTTTCCATCATCGATCATTTCCTGAAGTTCTTTTCTTCCGACACTGATCAGAGCCTTTTCCACACGGTCTTTTGTACAGTCACAGTGGAATCTTGTCGGAAGTTTATCCAGGATCTCAAGACCGAAATCGCCAAGAAGATATTCCAGAATCTCTTCCGGTGTCTTTCCTGCATCCAGAAGGGATGTGATGGAAGTGATCTCACCAAGACGTTTCTCAAGCATATCGATCATCTCATCCGTTGCTCCCGGAAGAAGCTGGATGATAAATCCGCCTGCCTGACGAACCGTATTGTCCTTATTCATCAGAACACCAAGTGCTACGGAAGACGGGATCTGCTCAGAATTTGCATAATAGTATGTCAAATCTTCTGCGATCTCACTGGTCATAAGGATTGTCTGGCCGATGTACGGCTCTTTTAAACCGATATCCTTGATTACGCTGAGAACACCAAGATCCAGCGCTCCGCCAACGTCTAATTTGCCCTGTTCGTTAGCCGGAAGCATAACGTCCGGATTAAATGCATAACCCTTTACGTCGCCTGCAGCGTTTGCTGTTACGATCAGGCCCTCGATCGGTCCCTGACATTCGATACGAAGTGTCAGAAGATCCTTTTCTCCCTTCATCATAACACCCATCATAGCACCGGCTGTCAGAAGGCGTCCAAGCGCTGCTGTTGCTACCGGGCTGGCGTTGTGAAATTCTCTGGCAGTCTCAACCATCTCTCTTGTCACAGCCGCAAATGCTCTCACCTGACCATCAGCAGCCGTTGCACGGATAATATAATCTGTCATATTGCTCAAACCTCTCTATACTACTGTCTATTATCAATGGTTTTGTTTACGCTTCAAGTTTTCCGCGTTCCCTTGCGATCACATAGATCCTCTCGCTCGTCGGTTTCGGGGCATCCTTCGTAAATGCGTCGTACGCAGTCACAAACTCCATGCCCGCCTCTTCGATCGCAGCCTTTACTTCCTCCAGAGAATAAGCTCTCTGGTAATGTGTCTCATGGTACTTGCGGTAAAGATCTTCCTCTTCTCTCACAAAAATAGAAAGATCGTAAATATTGATCTTTTCCTCTGCTTCATACTGGTTCTCCCAGATAAAGCTGGAATCTTCACGGTCTTCCGCGATGGTCGTATCTCCCATAACCTCAGAATATTTATATTCTGTGTTCATATCGAAAATAAAGATGCCTTTCGGATCGAGATAGTTATTGACCAGTCGGAACACCTCCGTCAGATCCTCATACTCGGTAACATAATTCATGCAGTCACAGATGGAAACGACTGCAGCAACGGTACCGTAAAGTTCAAACTCTCGCATATCCTGACAAAGGTACAGAATATCCTTTCCGGAATCGTATTTCTTTTCCATTGCCAGTTCCAGCATCTCTTCGGAATAATCAATTCCGATCATATCGTAGCCTTCTTCAGCCAGAAGCTCTGTCAGACTTCCTGTACCACATCCAAGATCCAGTACCAGGCCGTCCTCCACGCCATATTCTTTTAAAAGTCCTGTCAGATACTTGCACCACTCCGCGTACGGAATATTGTCCATAAAAGTATCATAAACAGCTGCAAAACCGGTATACGCTTCCATATCTGACCTCCCTGAGAGTTATTCTAAAATAAGGAAAAAGCCACTACCCACATAACAGGTAATGGCTTGTCCGTCAAAAATCATTACTTATTGCGGCCACAGCACTTTTTGTACTTCTTACCGCTTCCGCACGGACACGGATCGTTCGGGTAAACTTTCACTGCCTCACGACGAACTGTACCGGAAGCTTTCTGCTCCTTGTAAAGCTCTGCTCTTCTCTCTGCTGTAAGGATCGCATCCCACTGCGGAAGCTCGTAAAGCCATGTAGCTTTTGCTTCTACCATGTTGTAGTAAAGTTTCTCCGGGTCGATTTCGATCTTAACAACTGTGTTCTCATCCATTGTCTCGATCGGGTTTGCGTAACCCTTTAAGCTCTCGTTGATACCATCTAAGAAACCTGTCATGATCAGAACTTCTGTATCATACTTCTCAGCGAGCTCTTTTACTGTGCCTTCTACTACCTCTGTCGGGTTAGCAAGGATCTGCTCGTAGATACCTTTCTCAATTGTGAAGTAACCTCTCCAGAGGTTTTCCTGCTGTTTATTATCGAGACCGTCGCCGTATGCGAGACCTCTCCAGTTTTCAAGTAAAGTTGCCATTGCAAAAACCTTCCTTTTCGTATTTCTTATTTATGCTCCGGTAAATTTACATACTACCGGACTTTATTTTTGTTCATACTGAGTGATTATAGCATAATTAAAAAAATATGTAAACATGAAATATTACGATTCCAGCCTCTTTTTTGTCAGAAAGCGGCGTTTATACTTCATATTGGCATATTCTGTGATCTGCTTTAAATAAACCACATCGTATGCACCGCCGACAGCGCCGACAACTGGAACCCCCTGAAGGAATTTCATGTACAGTAATTCTTTTGATAACATGGCCGAGGTCAGTTTGATCTGTACTTCCCGATTATAAGGTTCCGGCATCTTTTCATGCTTGATATAGTCATCAATTTCCTGATTTCTCTCGATCAATTCACGACCGTGAGACACCGCCGTTTCGATCAGCAGCAAAATGAAATACTGTTCTTCCGGAGTATCATATCGATAACCGTAATTTAATGCGATCTCATATACAGACTTCAAAACCATGCCCAAAAATACAGGAATATCCGGAATTCCGACTCCCAGAACACCCATTCCGATACCGGCTGTTCCTGACACTAATACATTTATATTGCCGGACTGCCTGGCTTTTTTCGAAAACTTTTTTAGTGATCTTGAATCTTTTCGAAGATCAGAGGCAAACTGATTGATCTGAAATCGTTTTTCCATCTCATCCTTGTTATAAGTCTTTTCGATCACTCCGGTTCCCTTATCAAAAATCAGTCCGAATGCTTTCGCAAACGCGGTATCCAGTGTCTCCTGTAATTTATCCGGAACAAACTGCTCCAGTTTCTGATTAAGAAGGGAGTCCTTTTTCTCTGCACGGGAAAGAAGAAACTTTCGCTCTTCTTTCACCAGCTTTTCCCATTCCTTCTCTAATGGTGTTTTCTTCTGAAATAATGCCATGATCCGCACCTCCATGTAGAAAATCAGCAGGTTACATTTGTTCTCCCTCGTTTGCTTCCTCCATCACGACAGCCTGTTCCGGAAGAATATCCGAAAACTCTGCATGGAGTACTGCCTGCGGCCAGTTCAGACTGACACGCAGATACTTTCCTTTTTCTGTCGCAGCTTCTGTCAATGCCTCGAGAAGTTCCTTCAATATCTCCTTCGTCAAATAACCGCCTCGCCAATGGAAAATAAACGGTTTTCCTTTTTTGGCAGCCTGAAGCGCACGCTTCTTGACCTCTTCCACCTTTGTAAAAGAAATCTTCTTTTCTTTATAATAAAAATGTTCTCCGTCGCTGCAAACCGGAACTTTCCAGATTACCGGCTCATGATCGCGATACATTCTGGAATCATCCAGATTGAAATAATCATATCGAATCTCCGGAGAGCCTTTGCCAAGAGAATTGTCAAAGGTTGCATCCAGATGATAGTATTTCCCATCAATCCGGACAATGTTCCATGCATGACGGTATTTGATCTGTTTCTCCGGGTTTGCTTCCGAAATTGCAATGATGCACCAGATTCCAAGTTGATCGCATAGAATTTTTACCGTTTTTGCAATACCCTCGCAGACACCGACACCCTGACCAAGCGGTCCGATGATCTCATGAGAATATGCCTTTTTCAATTTGTCATAATGGACATTCTGACAAATAAAGTCATGGATATACTGCTCTTTTTCCTTCTCGCTCATCTTAGCAGCCGGACGAACTAGTTTTTCCACACGTGACTTCATTGCCTTTTGGTGATCTTTTACTTTTGATTTTTCAAATAAGTATTCCGGAATGATCTCCAGATTATTGGAATCACGATAGGAACGGTATTTAAAATTTACTGCATAAAAGATCTCCGGATGATCCAGGCGCATACGGAAGAAAACTTCTCCCAATACTTTCGCTTCCACACGCGGCACGAGAAAAGACGTGGCCATTTCTGAAAAACCGGTCTTCATCGCATGGTAAACCGCCTGCTCTACCTTCGACATTTGATTATAATAAAATGCTTCCATTGTATATTCACTTTCTGTCTGTAGAATCTTTCGTACTCCTATTCTAACACATCTTGCAATCCTCTTGCAATTTTTATGGAACGTTTCCAAAAGAAAAACAGACACAAAACATTTCTGCTTTATGTCTGCTAGACTCATCATGTATTATTTCTTAATGTACTGGATCGCAACGCAAGCCGGACCGCCCTGTGTGATGAATGCATGGCTCAGCTCGTATGTTTCGATCGTTACTTCCGGGAAGTACTGTTTGATCAGTTCTACTGCTGTTTCACAATCTTTAAATGCGCGTGCATGCACTACATAGAAGATATAGTCACTTCCAAACGGCTTATCTTTTAAGCTGTCAAGGATTGCTTTTACTGCGCCGGAGAATGTTCTCTTGATCGCAAACTTATCTAATCTCTTGCAATCCTCTGTGAGGCAGAGAACCGGTTTTAATTTCAGAACAGAACCGATCGCAGCTGCAGTCGGAGTCATACGTCCGCCTCTTCTTAAGAAGCCAAAGTCCTGCGGGATCAGCCAGGAATCTGTCTCAAAAGATTTCTGTGTTACCCAGTCGATGATCTCTTTTGCAGACTTGCCCGCCTCTTTCATCTTCTGTGCTTCAGTTACCATATAACGGTGCGGACCGCAAAGAGTTCTGGAGTTGATAACTGTGATATTATCCTTGTTGTCAACCATCTCACGTGCGCCGCAAGCACTCTGATATGTACCGGACAGACCATCTGCCATGGAAATATTAATGATATCATCTTCCAGATATTTTTCAAATGTCTCCATAACATCACCGATCGGCGGCTGAGAAGACTTCGGATGCTGACCGGACGCAATTGTATTATAGAATCTGTCATAATCCATGTGAAGGTCTCTTCCATCCCAATCACCGATGGAAACGCAAAGCGGAACAGCATCAAAACCTTTTTCCTGTGCCTGATCAATGGTGTATAATGTAGAAGAGTCCGTGATAATTCTTACCATAATATATATTCCCCAATCCATTCATGTAGTTTTAAATACTATCTATAACAGTTTGCACTACTTTTATGAAAACGTCAAGTCCTTTTTCGACAAGAATCCATAATTTTCATCTTTTTCCTGCGATTCTTGACGTGAACGAAACACAAATGATACACTATACTTAAATGTTAACTGTACCTACCCCTTGAAAGGAGTATATGAATTATGAGAAATATGACTCTGCATTTAAAAGATTTTTATCCGTTTCTGGGAGCTGATCATGCAGATCCGACCCTTGAACTGTACCTTCCGTTTAACATGACAGAAATGGGACAGGAGCATCAGAAACGTCCCTGCATCCTGATCTGTCCGGGCGGTGGATACGGCTTTTGCAGCCAGCGTGAATCTGAGATCATTGCACTTCATTTCCTGCCGCAGGGATTCAATGCCTTTGTACTTACCTATTCTACGGAGCCGCACCGTTATCCAACGCAGATCCGTGAAGTAGCGGCTGCTCTGGAATTGATCTATAAACATGCAGATGAATGGAACTGTGATACATCGAAAATTGCCTTGATGGGCTTTTCCGCCGGCGGTCATCTGACTGCAAGTTATGCAACAAAATTTGACACTCCGGAAATCCGTGAAGTTTTCCCGGAAAGTAAACAGGTCGCTGCTACCATTCTGTCTTATCCGGTCATTACTGCCGACATGAGTTTCACACATCAGGGAAGTATTTTAAATCTCCTCGGACATGAACCGTCTGCCGAAGAAGTTCGTTACCACTCCTGCGAGCAGAATGTCAATCCAAACACTCCTCCGGCATTTATCTGGCATACTGCTTCCGACGCTTCTGTACCAGTTGCAAACAGTCTTGTCTATGCGACTGCATTGTCCAAATATCAGATTCCGTATGAACTTCATATTTTCCCATTTGGCGCTCACGGTCTTTCTGTCAGCAATCCGGAAGTTTCCAGAGTCATGACTCCCGATATCGCATATGACCGTGCCTGGGTGGATTGCCTGATGAAGTGGCTAAACCAATATTTCATCTAATTCAATACAACAAAAAACTCGGTTTTCAGCCTCGAACGTTCCTATCGTCGTTATGGCCAAAAACCGAGTTTTTCTTTACTTACACATCATATCTGGTTGGTGTAATAAAGGTAATTTCGATCTGTTTTTTCAATTCTCTCATCTCCTCGGAGATCAGCTGATTGCGAAGTTCTGCTTCCTTGGAGAAATCAAATACCAGATTCTGGTTAATATAATCATTTCCGCTATAAGCAGAATAACCATCCATTCCTGCGATGGAAACTCGTTTTACACCGATCGCGATCAACAGTTTCAGCAGCATCAGACCGGAGTTATCCATGATCTCCGGAGTTTTGGATGCATAACTGGAGAAATTCACCATGAAGTCACTCTTTCGACAATCCTTCATATTGGACGTTGTGATACACTTCTTTTCTGTACTTTCCTGTATTTTCGCAAATCTTCGCATATTGCTGCTGAAGATGTATTCTGGTTCAAACTCCTCTGCAGGGAAATTCACGGCGATTACTGCAGTCTGATCACTCTGACAAGCTTTTAACACTGCTTCTTTGTGTTCCTGAAGCCCTTTGCCCGGAGCCAGTAGAACTACATGTTTCTGACTGATCTCTTCTGCCAGACGATTCAGCGCCTCTTTATCGTCCAGATAATTCTCCTGATACTGGCGGTAATGCTGCTCTGCACGATCCTTCGTGTAGATTGCTTTATGCTCATCCGGCATACCTTTTAATAGTTCGTTAAAGGATTTGACCGTCAGGGAGTCTTTCTCTGCGAGATGGATCGCATAGTTCGGATGACATCCGTTGATCGCAGAGAGATACAGCGGAAGGGAATATCCCCAGAACTTAGATTTATGGATCTCATTGAGATATTCATCCATGATCTCCAGCATCGGCTCGATCTTATAATTCGTGTCGTAGTTCTCATTCATATATTCTGCAAACAATTCGAGATTCAGGTTTCCGGCTCCGCGTCCCATGCCAAATACACAGGCATCAATGCCCTTAATGCCCGCATAATAGCTTTCCGGGTTCCTGT
>JAFOCX010000284.1 GCA_017380975.1 Lachnospiraceae bacterium | reverse complement strand
TTATGAGGATCGCCAGCAGTACGGCGATCACGCTGATCATGCGATTCAGCGATAAAAAGACATCCAACAACATGGCGATGTTTATGGCCAATTATGCAGTTTGTTCCTGTCTTTCCTACTATTATATGGCTGCCAATGGCGTGTCCGTGTTTTCCGGTGCAGAAGGCAGCAGTTTTACCATCGGGATCGGTCTGATCAGCGGTGTCTGGTATTTGGTTGGTTTCCTGTTCATGCAGTGGAATATGCGCGAAAACGGCGTGGTGTTGAGCAGCACCTTCAACCGTCTGGGCGTTTTGGTGCCGACGATCATGGCAATGGTGGTATTTAAAGAGTCTCCGAAGATGATCCAGATCATCGGTATCGTGATCGCTCTTGTTGCAATTGTCCTGATGCAGTTTGAAAAAGGCGGCGACCAGGGCGGAAATAAGAAAATCTGGCTGGTGGTCATGCTCCTTTCCAGCGGTTTCTGTGATTCTCTGACCAATGTTTACGATAAACTCGGAAATCCGATGCTGAAAGACAACTATCTGCTGTATACATTCTTCGTGGCGCTTCTCTGCGCAACTGCATTAACGATCCGCGAGAAGAATAAGATCAGCAAGTGGGATCTTTTCTTTGGATTTGTCATCGGTGTTCCGAACTACTATTCTTCCCGATTTATGTTTGAGGCGCTGAAGACGGTTCCGGCTGTGATCGCATATCCGGTATCCAGTGTTGGTACGATCCTCGCGATCTCCGTGGGAAGCGTGATCCTTTTCAAGGAGAAAGTAAGCAACCAGAAGAAGTTTGCTCTTGTTCTGGTAATGGCGGCGATGGCGCTGCTGAATATGTAAGAAGAACGAGTGTCATAAGAAGTACGATCCTCATATGATAAAGCAAGCCTGAATCTCAGGTGGACAAATTGGAACAAGGATGGTATTTCTTATGGCACAATTTACAAACCAGGCCAGACTGGCATATAACAACTCGGTGACAAACTCAAATATTGCGATCGGAGAGATCCTGGAAGTCCTTTCGGCGACCAAGACAGCCGTGAGGGATGCATATGCGCAGAATGATTCTGTGGCGTATATCATCAGCATCGTAAACTCCGGAACGACTGCATTTTCAGGTCTGACGGTTACGGATAATCTCGGTTCCTACGCATTTGGAACGGAAACACTGACACCGCTCACTTATGTGGACGGTACCCTTCGTTACTATGTAAACGGAATCTTACAGGCCTCTCCGGCTGTTGCAGCAGGTCCTCCGCTTGTGATTACGGGAATCTCGATCCCGGCAGGCGGAAACGCGACACTGGTTTATGAGGCAGAGGTCAATCAGTATGCACCATTGGAGGCAACCGGTCTGATCACCAATACAGCAGCAATTTCCGGAGGAGGGATCACTCCGATTACTGTAACAGAGACAATCGGGGCGATTAGTGAACCGCTTCTTACGATCACAAAATCTGTCAGCCCGGTTCCCGTAACGGAAAACGGCAGACTGACTTACACCTTCGTTCTGCAGAACTCCGGCAATATGGAGGCGGATGCAGCAAGTGCAGCTGTGATCACTGATATCTTTGATCCGATCCTTTCGGATCTGGTGGTAACCTTTAATGGAGCCACATGGACAGAAGGTCCGGATTACACCTATGATCCGACAACCGGATTATTTACAACGGTTGCAGGAAAGATCACGGTTCCGACAGCGACCTATGTTCAGGATCCGACAACAGGCGTATGGCTGACCAATCCGGGTGTAAGTACACTGGTGATTTCAGGTACCGTATAAGGAATAAATAATAAGAGGCAGTGCCCGAATTGTTCGGGTACTGCCTCTTTAAGTGAATTTCATAGTTATTGAAGAGCGCCTCTGCAGGCAATTTCGATCTCGCTGATCACCTCATCCCCCTGGATCAGGTACATTTTGTCATACAAATTGCATACCGGGCAGATGTGGACCGGAATGATCCGTACCTTATCGCCGACGCGTACCTGCTCACGGAATGCGACGTTATAGATGATGGCGTGCTCGTCGTACATGTGGTCAATATAGACACCCGGATAGTCCGGAAGGGTTCCTTTTCCCGGAGTCGCGCAGATGCCGGCGGTACGGCTCTGCATGGTCATTCCTTTGGCACCCACGTCTAAGATTACACGCTCTGCAGTCGGACGGCTGATGACCGTTGCAAGAACAGAGGCTGCGCAGCGTTCCAGTGTTCCGATAGCATTTCCCTGGCTGGCGTCCATCAGGGCGTAGGTGCCCGGGCGGAGTTCTGTGATACCCGGAAGGATCGGAACCTGATTCATAAAGGTCGGTGTAGAACCGTAACTGATCGTTTCACACGGGAAGCCATAGTCTGCCGCCAGTTTGGCAAAATGAAGAGTGCGCGTCTGAGCTCCGACAGCGATTTCCGTACATGCTTCCACACTCTCTGCGGAGTAGCAGTTTCCGTCATGAGAGAACAGCCCTTTCAAATGGACGTGCGGGCAGCGTTTGAATGCATCCAGCAATGTGAAATAGTCCGTTTCTTCTATGTTACCGGAGCGGTTTTCGCCGACTTCGATC
>JAFOCX010000283.1 GCA_017380975.1 Lachnospiraceae bacterium | reverse complement strand
GGGAATGGATGCTCAGTCTGTGATCTCGATCCTGGTGATGGTGATCGGATTTTTCGTGTCCTATTACTTGGGCGGTCTGGAAGATAAAACAAATGAAGAAACGGAAGAGAAGAAAGGACCAGTATGATAAAATTGATTGGAGTATATGACTACACGGTTATTTTAACTTATTTGAGTTTGTTCTCGGCCCTGTTCGGAATGACTCAGGCAGGCCATGGAAGATATACCTTAGCGGTTTGCTGTATTATGTTCTCCGGTTTCTGCGATGCTTTTGACGGAGCGGTAGCCCGAACCAAAAAAGACCGCACTGAAGTGGAGAAGGCATTCGGAATCCAGGTGGATTCTCTGGTTGATGCCGTCAGCTTTGGTGTAGCACCTGCATATTTGTGCTATTGCATGGGTGTAAACGGAATGATCGGACAGTTTATCTTGTTCTGTTTCTGTCTGTGCGGTGTGATCCGTTTGGCATTTTTTAATGTGCTGGAAATGAATCGACAGAAGACAGAAGAGGGATGCACAAAGTCATATCGTGGTCTTCCGATCACGTCCTCGTCGATCATTCTTCCGATGGCATATTGTCTGCGATACATTCTGTGTCCTCTTACATTTGTTGTGGCACTGCATGTGGTAATGGGAATGATGGCATTCTTATTTGTATTGGATTTTTCTGTACCGAAATATGATTTTAAGAGAATTCTTGTGAAGTTAAAACTGATCGAAGAATAAAGAGAACCCCGACCGGCTATGAATCGGTCGGGGATTTTTTATGGGAAAATCAGTTTTCAAAAAAGGCAACAGCAACGGCGCCCGGACCTGCATGGGTACCGATGGTGCATCCGACTGTGCTGATCGGAAGTGTCTCTGCATGAGAAGACCAGATTTCGGAACTGTCTTCAATATATTTCTGAAGCAAACAGTCGGAAAGTCCGCTGTATGCCAATGCAAATGGTTTATCGAAATTGATACCGCCGCAATTGGTGATCAGCTCGCGGAGGAGATTATTTCCTTTTTTAGAACCTCTGGCTTTTCCTACCAGGGATACTTCACCATTTTCGATCGCGATCACCGGTTTGATAGATAAGAGGTTTCCCGCAAAAGCGACAGCAGCAGAAATACGTCCGCCCTTCTTTAAATATTCCAGAGTGTCTAAAAGAGCAAGTACACGTACATGTTTCTTTTGAAGGTCGAGCTCTGCCGCAATTTCAGCAGCGGAAAGCCCCTGATCGCGCAGTTTTAATCCCAGCTGGATCAGAATACGTTCTCCGACACAGACGCTTTCGCTGTCTACGACAAAAATCTTATCTTCGAAACCATCCAATGCGATCATAGCGCTCTGGTATGTGCCTGATAATTTGCCGGACAGAGTGATGACAACAGCAGTGTCGCCATTATCAGCAACTTTTTGATATGCGGACATAAATACGCCCGGATTGATCTGGCTGGTTGTCGGTATCTCGTCATTTTCGATTAATCTTTCATAAAACTCACGATGAGTAAGGTCAACGGAATCAGAGTATTCTTCCTCTCCAAAGATAACTTTTAATGGAAGGTGGATGAGACCAAGAGCCTCTGCTTCTGCAGGAACGATATCTGCAGCGGAATCAATGATAAAACGAACTGCCATAACTAAATCCTTTCTATTGATGGTAATCTATAAACTATGAAATGCTAAATATTTGATAATCAAACAATTTGAGATTATAACTAAAATAACTTGAATTGTCAAGAGTCATACGATACAATAGAAAAAGATTGATTGGAAGGTGATAAAATGAAGAAGTTTGATGCGATCATGTTTGATCTGGATGGCACATTATTGCCAATGGATAATGATACATTTGTAAAAGGATATCTGTCTTTGCTTGCAAAGGTTGCGGAAAAAGCAGGCGGTTATGATAAAGATATCTTTTTAAAATCCATGTGGAAGGGCGTTGCTGCGATGACACGCAATGACGGAAGCTGCAAAAACGAAGATGTTTTCTGGAAAACGGTGGCAGGAGTCCTTGGTGATAGTGTTTATGAACATATCCCGGTGTTTGATGATTTTTATTCCGGAGAGTTCCATAAGGCGAAACAGTTTACCGGCGCCAATCCTCTGGTGAGTCAGGCGCTTGCTCTGGCAAGAGAAAAGGCGCATAAGGTGATCCTTGCGACAAACCCGCTTTTCCCGACGGTGGCAGTTCATTCTCGAATGAGCTGGGTAGGAATGGAGCCGGAAGATTTTGATTGGATTACTGATTACACCAATTCGACAACCTGCAAACCAAACCCGGAATATTATAGAGAAATCTGTGCCAGATTTGATCTGGATCCGGCGAAGTGTCTGATGATCGGCAACAATGCCCAGGAGGATATGGAAGCGGCAGCTGCTGCAGGCATCAGAGGATTTTTAATAACAGATTGCTTGATCTGTGAGGGAGAACTTCCGGATTGTCCACAGGGAACATTCGGGGACATGGTTCAGTTTCTTGCGGATTTATAATGAAAATAAGGAAGAACATGGAGGAAGACAAAATGGAAAACAATTATCAGGAGTACGTAACGTTTGAGATCACAACAAAAGACGGTACAAAAGTGGAGATGGCAGTTGTTGACGAGTTTGATTTCGAAAAAGAGCACTACGTGGTAGGTGCGATCATCGAGGGTGACACGATTAATGATGACGGCAGATATATTTACCGCAGTGTGATGAATGGTGAGGATTTTACAGTCGAGAAGATCAAGAGAGAGTTCGACTACAGAAGAATCGCAGAAGCGTACATGAGCATGGAAGAGGACTGTGAAGAAGATGAGGAGTAATTCCCTCATATAAATATTTGGACAAATGTTAAGAGCTATTCGATTTTCTTTTTTCTCAATCGAATAGCTCTTTTAATGATATTCTAGAAGTTTCACTATATAACCTCTCTTTCTGCTATTTACTTTTCAGCTTAACTATGGGCCTCTGCCTTTCATAAGAAATCTCCTCCTTATATTCACTTTTTATGAACTCATTTAGAGATTTTTTTGTGTTGGGTTTTGACTTATTAAGCCATTGGACTTTCCTCCTGTTTTAGAAGTTGTCTCTTCTTTTGTTGTCTTTATTGTACATCATGTAAATGGATTTGTCAACATATATTTTGAAAATGATTACATTAATTTTAAATTGTCTAAATATATATAAATAATTATAAAAATATCTGCTTTTCAAAAGTTTCGAACTTTGTTATAATTAGAATAAGATTACCTGATGAATGTTGATCGAAAGAAGAAAAGAGGAAGTACTATGATTGATCTGATCAGCGATACGATAACCATGCCGTCGAAGGAAATGATGGAGCAGATATGGAGCGCGAAACTCGGAGATGCGGGCAGACTGGACAGCAACGGCCGAGGCGAAGATCTGACGACCAATGAACTGGAGGACCTGGCTGCAAAGATCACAGGCAAGGAAGCTGCACTGTTTTGTCCGACCGGAACGATGGCGAATGTAACGGCTCTGCTGGCATATTGCGGACCCGGAGATAAAGTGTTGATTGAAGAGCGCCAGCACATTCTGAAAATTGAAAAAGTATGTTTTCGTGAAGATGGATTTCGCATGATACCTGTCACATATCGAGTGGGAGAGGACGGAAGTCCGGATTTTGAATTCTTCGAGAGAACATTAGATACAGAAGAGATTCGTCTGGTGACGCTGGAAAACACACACAATTTCTCCGGAGGCACCTGTATGAGTCTGGAGGCTATGAAGCAGATCCGCAGCATGACATCCGAACGCGGGATTCCGATCCATATGGATGGTGCGAGGATCTTCAATGCATCCCTGACACTCGGTGTTGATGTGAAGGAACTTTGTGATCAGGTGGATTCTGTGATGTTCTGTATCTCGAAAGGACTGGGAGCACCGATCGGTTCTCTGTTATGCGGTCCTAAGGCACTGATCGATAAAGCAGGAGAGTGGCGTTCGATGCTTGGCGGTACAATGCGTGAATCCGGAGTTGCGGCAGCCTGTGGAATCTATGCTCTGGAACACAATGTGGAGCGCATGCGTGAAGACCATTCCAACGCAGCATTGATGGCAGGACTTTTAAAAGATATGAAAGTATTAAAGGCAGATCCGGCTCCGCAGAGCAATATTTTATTGTTCGATCTGGAGCGAGCAGGGATTACCAGCCAAGCGTTTAATGAACGCCTGAAAGCCAAAGGGGTTCGCTGTTATCTGGTATCAGAGACGGTTGCCAGAATGGTGTTCCATCTTGGAATTACGGAGGAAGATACAAGGGCGGCGGCCGAGGTTGTGCTGGAAATCGACCGTGAACTTCTGCAGGAATTTTCTGAAAAAACTTGTGGATAAGCCTGTTTCTTGTTACAATAATAGGGTAAATAAAGGTTATGATCCAGGGGGTATTTATGGACAAGTTAGAACGTTATTTATTAGAGTATACAGATATTCATCCGAGATGGCTGGATGAGTCTCGTCTGATCTATGTCAGCTCACGTGCAGGTTCTCCGCAGATGTGGGAAGTAAATCTGGAGACAAGAGAAAACAAGCAGCGTACATTCTTTAACAGCAAAGTATGCAGCACAATTCCGTACAGAGCAGGCAAACAGATCTTATTTACATTAGATACAAACGGAAGTGAAAATGAGCAGCCGTTCCTGATCGGCTATGATGAGACAGAACCGGTGAACCTGATCGATCGTCCGAAGGCGCTTCATCGCATGGCCGGTTTCATTGATGACGGTAAAAAACTGGTTTATATGTGCAACGCGCGTGACAGAAGATTCCAT
>JAFOCX010000282.1 GCA_017380975.1 Lachnospiraceae bacterium | reverse complement strand
GCATTATCACACCGTTAATCATACCATTATTTTGTTGTACATGCAATTACTTATTCGTTGCGAATCGCTGCTAATGGGCTTAATTTCATCGCGCGGATTGCCGGGAATAAGCCGGCCAGCATACCGATAAAAATCGCAAAAACAACTGCCATTCCGGATAACCACGGAGGAATTCTCGAGATATCTCCGGAACCTCCGATCAATGCCGCTCCCAGGAAATTGTTGACCAGATAAGAGACACCGTAACTCATCCCCAATCCTACAACACCACCGATAAATCCGATAAATCCGGCTTCGATCAAAAACATGTTTCGAATACTTCCGAGTGAACAGCCGAGTACCTTCAGTACACCGATCTCTTTTGTTCTTTCATAAATGGACATCATCATCGTATTGGCAATACTGATCGCCGCTACAAACATGGACACCGCGCCGATGCCTCCAAGAACGGCCTGGATCATGTCCGTTTGTTCCTGTGCCTGCTCCAGCCACTGCATACTGCTGTAAGCCTGGAATCCCATCTCTGTGATCGCATTTTGTACTTCAAGAACATTGTCCATCTCGTCTACATTCACATAGACCATATCATAAATAAAATAATTGTACGGTTTTCCTTTTTTGTTGGTCGGCTGACCCGGAATCGCATTCTTTCTGTAAATACGCTTCAGCTGCGTTTTTAACTGCTCGATATCCGTAAACAAACCATAGCTGTATTCGTTGTACTCATCCGGATTTCCTTTTACCATACTGCTGACCGGAAACATATACTTCTTCTGCTTTCCATTATCCATGCCATTATTCTGGAATGTAATGAAAAAAGATCGATTGTACAGATCCACATCCGGCATTTCTCCTGTATCCCAGTATCCTTTTCCGGTCTTGGAATTGTAGAAATCTCTGGCAACCATGTTTCCGACAACCATCTGCATCGTTTGAGAATTGGGATCCGGAAGGGCTCCCTCTGCAAGTTCGATTTCCTTCAACATCTCTCGGCTGACACCCTGCAGTCTCGTACCGCTGGTATAGGCGCCCTGACGCATATTTACGTAGGTGCTTAATACCGGAGACACATGAGAGACATGTGGAATATGTTCCAATGTCTTAACTGTTTCGTCCGTTAGAAAACCGGATTCGTCTACATTGGCTCCCCATCCGTAGCTGCTGTTGACCTCGATTCGCGTCAGACTGCCGTAAGATGTGTACTGCTCGATCGTCATCTCTTTCAGACCAATACCAAGAGAAACCATAACGACAATGGAAGCCGTACCGATCGTAACACCGAGGACCGTAAGAACGGTCCTCAGTTTCCGGCGTTTTAAATTATTGACGCTCATTGTGAGCAGATCAGAAAATCTCATCGTCCATTCCCGCTTTCTTCTTTTTACGTCTTATAAAGAAGACAATGCCTCCAAGAACCGCAATTGCTGCAGCTCCGATCGGAAGTGCGTGCTGTTTTAACTTATCCATCGGTGTCGGTTCCGGTGTTGGTTCATCGATGATAATAAAATCTTCCATAAACGGATCCCCCATCGGCATCGGTTCCGATACAAATAACTGTAGTTCTTTATCTACAGAACTAACAGTACCATTTTCATCCTCGTATGTGATCTTTACTGTGATCATACCATCGTCCATCGTTGGTGCGATACCATAGATCATCGCATCCACATTGCCGCTTTCGCCCGGCTTGATGTTTCCGATATAATTCTCACTTTTCTGGATGGAATCATCCTCAAAGATCGCTGTCACATTATAAAGTGTCACCTTTCCGGTGTTATTAATATCAAACATGATATTCGATTCACCGCCGACCTGGATCGAATTAGGCATCACTTCTATATTTCCGGTATTCAGCCTTGCTTCCTGCTTGATCGGAACTGCAAACTTCACCGTTTCCTTCGCATTTTTGAATTCCGGGCTGTCATACTGCTCTGTGATCGTGATCGTATAGGAACGCTGTTCTGCACTCGGACTGGAGCTGTAGTGCATCTCCAGAACTGCAGAAGCACCGGGAGCCAGATTATTGACAACTGCAGAGTTTGAACCATTTACAGTTGTAAATACCGGACTGTTGCTGACGCTCTCCGGTTCAAGCGTAAACAAAATGTTGCTGGCAGAAATTCTGTCAGAAGCATTTTTCATTTTCACACGAAGGATAAAATCCTGACCTGCAAATACTGTCGCCGGTTCTGTTTCAAAACTGTCCACGATAATTCGTGCTTTCGTTCTCTCATTTTCACCCGCATCCGCAGAGAGCTGATCCTCTGTCTGCTTTCCGATAATACGAACGTACATGATATCTTCGATCGGTTCCGCAAAGGAACCATTCTCTTCCTCTCTGTAACGGATCGTATATTTGATCGGATAATATCCGGATTCCGCATCTTCCTGAATCGCCATGCTGTACGGAACCTGAACAGTCTCATTCGCTGCAACATTATTCATCCAACGGTCATAATTTCCGTCATTTATTTCGAACGGAAACTCTTTCACATTTGCAGAAAGCTCCATCTCCACACGAACATCATAAGCAGTACGATATCCTGTATTACGGAGATTGATTTCAAAGTTCATAACCTCTCCGTAAATTCCCTGCGGAGTCGACTGATTCTCACCAAGCGCAAACGCAACCGGTTCTGTTCCCGTCTCGTCCTTCTCTGTCGGATCCGATACAGTCTTATTCTTTGCCCAGATGATCATGGTTTTCTCATATTCTCTCTGATGTCCCGTCTCATCTTC
>JAFOCX010000281.1 GCA_017380975.1 Lachnospiraceae bacterium | reverse complement strand
AGCGGAATCGTGATCAATGCAGTTGTGATGCTTCCGTTTTATTCAAAAGTGATGCCGCTTGAGAGTATTTTAGCGCTTGGCGCAGCGATCAATCCGGCAGTCAGCAATATCTGGAGCTTTGCAGTGATCTGCGTTGGCCCGTTCAACTTGATCAAGGGCGTTGTAGTGTCAGTTGTGACCATGTTGGTATATAAAAGAATCAGCAATCTGATTCACAGTGTAGGAAGAAAATAGCATGAATACAAAGATCATTCAGATTAACAGAGAGAATTTTACAGATGCAGAATTGGCAGAGGCAGCGGAGATCCTGAGAAACGGTGGTCTGGTGGCAATCCCGACGGAGACGGTATATGGTCTTGGTGCTAACGCACTGGACGAATCTGCGTCTAAGAAGATCTACGAGGCGAAGGGACGTCCGTCTGACAATCCGCTGATCGCGCATATTTCCTGTATGGATGAGCTTTCGGCGCTTGTTAGTGAGATCCCGGAAGCGGGAAGAAAACTGGCTGAGAAGTATTGGCCGGGTCCGCTGACGATGGTATTTCCGAAAAAAGAGATTGTCCCGTATGGAACAACCGGCGGTCTGGAGACTGTGGCGATCCGTATGCCTTCCGATCCGGTTGCAAACCGTCTGATCAAACTGGCAGGTGTTCCAGTTGCGGCTCCGAGTGCCAACACATCCGGTCGTCCGAGCCCGACAAAGGCAGAGCATGTAGTAGAGGATATGAACGGTAAGATCGAGATGATAATCGACAGCGGTGAAGTGGGAATCGGTGTGGAGTCCACGATCGTGGATGTTTCCGGAAAGGTTCCGATGCTGCTGAGACCGGGCGCGATCACCATGGAGATGCTTCGAGAGACGCTGGGTGAGGTGGAGATCGATCCGGCGATCTTAGGACCGCTGAGTGCGGATGTGAAACCGAAGGCTCCGGGCATGAAGTACCGTCATTATGCACCGCAGGCAGAGATGACTCTGGTGGAAGGCGAAATGGAGCATGTGGTGGAATTTATCAACCAGGAAGCGAAACTTGCTTTGGAAGCCGGGCTGAAGGTCGGTATCATTTGTACGGAAGAAAGCCGTGAGAGTTATCAGTGCGGTATGTTAAAGGTGATCGGCAGCAGAGAAAATGAAGAATCTGTGGCGCACAATCTGTTTGCAGTGCTGAGAGAATTCGACGATCAGAAAGTGGATTGTATTTTCTCCGAGAGCTTTTCTAAGGACAGACTTGGCCAGGCGATCATGAATCGTCTGTGTAAGGCGGCCGGTTATCATATTGTAAAGGTTTAATGTTTGTACGAGGGGGATATTATGTCAGACAAAAGAGTTGGTTATATTACATGGGACGAGTATTTTATGGGCGTAGCGAAATTGTCCGCGATGCGTTCCAAGGATCCGAACACACAGGTCGGATGCTGCATCGTGAGCGAGGACAATAAGATTTTGTCCATGGGTTACAATGGTTTCCCGAAAGGATGCTCTGATGATGAGTTCCCGTGGAGCCGTGATGACGGCGATCCGTACAATGAGAAATATTTTTATGTAACACACAGTGAGCTGAATGCGATCCTGAACTACCGCGGCGGCAGTCTGGAAGGCAGCAAACTGTATGTGACCCTGTTCCCGTGCAATGAGTGTGCGAAGGCCATCATTCAGGCGGGTATCAAGACTCTGGTGTATGAGAGCGACAAGTACGCAGATACACCGAGCACAAGAGCGTCCAAGCGTATGTTAAATGCAGCGGGCGTTCGCTACTACCAGTACAATGCGACTGGTCGTAAGATCGAATATCACGTGTAACGCGGAGGATCCATGAAGTTTTTACTGGCGGCGATCAATGCCAAATACATTCACTCCAATCCGGCGGTGTACAGTCTGAAAACGTTTGCGAAGGAGCAGCGTCCGAAGGCGGACATTGAGATTGGAGAATATACCATCAACCATCAGATGGACCACGTTTTAGAGGATATTTTCAGGAGAAAGCCGGATTTTGTCGGCTTTTCCTGTTATATATGGAACATTTCCCAAGTGTTGGAAATTACAAGAGATCTGCATAAGATCCTGCCGAAATGCGAGATCTGGCTGGGAGGACCGGAAGTGTCCTACAATGCAGAAGAGATTTTGATGAAAGAACCGCAGATCCGCGGTATTATGCGCGGAGAGGGTGAGCTGACATTTACAGAATTAGTCAGCGCCTATATGAGTGCGGACTATACGAGGATCAATCAGATTCAGGGAATTACCTGTCGCGGATTCAGCGGAACATTTTACAATAACGGACCGCAGCGATTATTGTCCATGGACGAGATCCCGTTCTATTATGCGGATATGACGGAATTTGAGAACCGTATCGAATACTACGAGAGCAGCCGCGGCTGCCCATACTCCTGCATCTATTGCCTGTCATCCATCGACAAATCCGTGCGTTTCCGCAGTCTGGATCTGGTAAAGAAAGAACTGGATTTCTTCCTGGAGCACAAGGTTCCGCAGGTGAAATTCATTGATCGTACATTTAACTGCAAGAGAGAGCATACACTCGGGATCTGGAAGCATATTTTAGAGCATGACAATGGTGTGACCAATTTCCATTTTGAGGTTTCTGCAGATCTGTTTGACGAGGAAGAACTGGCTCTGATCGCAAAGATGAGACCGGGTCTGATCCAGCTGGAGATCGGAGTACAGTCGACGAATCTGGATACGATCACGGAGATCCACAGAAGGATGAATCTGGAACGATTAAAGAAGCGCGTGGAGCGCATCCACAGTTATCGCAATACCCACCAGCATCTGGACCTGATCGCAGGACTTCCGTACGAAAATATGAGTTCATTCCTGATGTCTTTTGACGATGTGTATGATATGAGACCGGACCAGCTGCAGCTGGGATTCTTAAAGGTGTTAAAGGGATCTTATATGGCTGCCCATGTGCAGGAATACGAACTGAAATATCGCTCTGTCCCACCGTATGAGGTGCTTTCTACAAAGTGGTTATCTTACCAGGATGTGATCCGCCTGAAAGAAATGGAAGAAATGGTGGAAGTTCACTATAACAGCGGGCAGTTCTCCTATACATTGAGACTGCTGGAGAAGGAGTTCTCTCATCCGTCTTCGATGTTCCTTGCGCTGGCAGATTATTATGAAAAGAATGGTTTGTTTGGATTCAGCCATAATCGTCTGGCGCGATATGAGATCCTGTACAATTTCCTGAAAGAGAAATTTGCAGAAGAGGAGCTTCCGAAGTTCCGCGACGCGCTGATGTATGATCTTTATCTGAGAGAGAATTTAAAGAGTCGTCCATCCTTTGCCGGCGACCAGAGTGATGTGAAATACGAGGTCCGCGAATTCTTTGCTGCAGAGGCAGAGAAACCGGAGTGGCTCCTTGGATATGAAGGATACGACAGCCGTCAGCTGATCAAGATGGCCCATATGGAACACATGGAAGACGGAAGTTATATCTTGTTTGACTACAAGAATCGTGATCCGCTGAACAAGAATGCGAAGGCGGTACGATTTATATATGAAGAAAGAGGTACCAATGGCGAGAAAGGAATCGAAGAAAGCCAGAAACGAGAGAGTGACAAAGATCCTCGCGAGTCTGGACGCGGAGTATGGCACAGAGTACCGTTGTTATCTGAATCATGAGACACCGTGGCAGCTGCTGATCGCTGTCATTCTCAGCGCACAGTGTACGGATGCACGAGTGAACATCGTGACTGCAGATTTATTTAAGAAGTACGATTCGTTAGAGAAATTTGCAAATGCAGAACTTGCGGAATTGGAGAAAGATATTCATTCGACCGGATTTTATCACATGAAGGCGAAGAATATTATTTCCTGCTGTAAGGATTTGATCGAAAAGTCAGCCGGATCTTTAAGCAGAAAATGAGAATGCCGCCGATGCGCTTTCGCACATCGACGGCAGAGTAAGTATTATGACAGATCCTGCTGTTTTTCCCGTTGGCTGCGGTACTGCTGGGGAGAAACACCAAGCTGCTTTTTGAAAATTCTGCTGAAATACAGGGGATTGTCGTAGCCCACAATGGCAGCGATTTCGGTAATGGTGTAATTGGTGGTTTCCAGCAGCGTTTGGGCATTGGAAACCCGGAGCGATAAAATATACTGCATGGGTGTCATGCCGGTATGTTCTTTAAAACTGTGAATAAACCAGGCGGTGCTGATGTGAAGTTTTTTAGCGTATTCTTCTACGCTGATGGACTGTGCAAAATGCTTGTTGAAATACTGGATGGCGTCGTCCATTTCCTGCTGCATGGCACCGGAAACATGTCCGTCCCGGTTGAGGTTTCGGGCGGCCAGGGCCAAAAGCTGCCGGGTCAGAGCCACCAGAACGTCCTCGTACATGGGCTTGGCAAGCTGCAGTTCCTGAATGATCTGCCGAAACAGCCGCTTGTATTCCGGGATGACACCGGTGGACAAAATAGGCTTGTCCGGGGTTAACCCCAGGTGCCGCAGCAATTCCGGCACCTCGGTACCGGTAAAATGAATCCAGAAAACAGAGGGTTGGTCCTGAAGCAGATAATAATAATCCTGAGGTTGATCCGGATGATAAAGCACCAAATGACCTGCTGACAAGACACGGTCCACGCCGTTGATGACAAAGTGACCTTGACCGGCGGCAATATAAAGCAGCTGATAGTCCTTTCGACCTTTGGGACGTTTGGTGCCGTATCTTGGATAACTGATCAGCCGGTATTCACCGCAGCTACCAACAATCATGGGGTTGGGACGGCTGGAATAGGTGGATTGTTCGAACTCATCACGCAGCAGATGGTTCAGGTAACCGCAGTTAACATACATAAAATGAAACTCCTTTTTTTATTCATTATGCCAGATACATGGCTTGTAGTCAAGATGGGACTTTAATTTTGTGCATATTTAGGGGAATTTAGTTCATGGTATGTCCGATGCAGAGGTGCTATAATAAAATTACCAAAAAATAAATTTGGAGGCATTTTTATGATCGTACCCAAGCATTATGAGAATCTTCAGGTACTCCATGAGAATACTATGCCCAGTCGGGCATACTTCGTCCCGGCATCCCGGCGCATGGATGATCTGGTGGAACATCGGGAGAATTCTGACCGGTTCCAGCTGCTGAACGGCGACTGGAAGTTCAAGTTCTACTCTTCTATTTATGATCTGCAGGAAAAGTTCTATGAGGACGGTTTCAGCACTGCCGACTATGATATCCTGACTGTGCCTTCTACATGGCAGAATCACGGTTATGACTATCAGCAGTATACAAATGTCCATTATCCGTTCCCCATTGATCCTCCTTATGTTCCTGTGGAGAATCCTTGCGGTGCATATGTAACCACCTTCAACTACGTAAAAGACGCAGCAGCTCCCAAGGCTTATCTGAATTTTGAGGGTGTGGACTCCTGCTTCTATGT
>JAFOCX010000280.1 GCA_017380975.1 Lachnospiraceae bacterium | reverse complement strand
GTGAAGGATGCAAGGGATTCGCTGTATAAGGAGAACGGAGAAGTTGTGCCGGCTTTAATGATATTGCCTTTGTAAAGTTTGAACTTCACTTCACCTGTTACAACGTTCTGTGTGGACTGAACGAATGCCTGAACTGCTTCGCGAAGCGGTGTGAACCATTTTCCTTCGTAAACGATCTGAGCCATCTTGTTGCCCATATCTTTCTTCACTTCCATAGTTGCACGGTCAAGAACCAGTTCTTCTAACTGCTTCTGAGCTTCCATGAGGATTGTTCCGCCCGGTGTCTCATATACGCCGCGGGACTTCATACCAACGACACGGTTTTCAACGATATCAACGATACCGATGCCGTGTTTGCCGCCAAGTTCATTGAGTTTGCGGATAATGTCAGAAACTTTCATCTGCTCGCCGTTTACGCTTGTCGGGATACCTTTTTCGAATGTCATTGTTACATATTCGCCTTCGTCCGGAGCTTTTTCCGGGGAAACGCCGAGAACAAGAAGGTGATCGTAGTTCGGCTCATTTGCCGGATCTTCTAACTCAAGACCTTCATGGCTGATGTGCCATAAGTTACGGTCACGGCTGTAGCTGTTGTTTGCGGAGAACGGAAGGTCGATGCCATGCTGGTGGCAGTATTCGATCTCATCTTCACGAGACTGCATAGTCCAAACATCTGTCATTCTCCACGGAGCGATGATCTTGAGGTCCGGAGCGAGTGCTTTGATACCAAGCTCGAAACGGATCTGGTCATTACCTTTACCTGTAGCACCGTGACAGATTGCAGTAGCGCCTTCTTTTCTTGCAATTTCTACAAGACGTTTTGCAATTACCGGACGAGCCATGGAAGTACCTAAGAGGTATTTGTTCTCATATACAGCACCTGCCTGTACGCACGGGATAATATATTCGTCACAGAACTCATCTACAACATCTTCAATGTATAATTTTGTAGCGCCGGATAATTTTGCTCTCTCTTCGAGACCATCCAGCTCGTTGCCCTGACCACAGTCGATACAGCAGCAAACTACGTCATAATCGAAATTTTCTTTTAACCACGGAATGATCGCTGTTGTATCAAGACCGCCGGAATACGCTAAAATAACTTTCTCTTTCATAATGAATCCTCCGAAATTATATAGTTGTGTGAGCAAACTCACGAATCAGGCATAGAATATCATGCCTAATAAATATACATCTGTTATACATAAAAGTCAATACTAATTTTCATTTACGCAAACTAAAAATGAATAATATGCAAAAGAGATGCATAAATGTAATTTTACACATCAGTTGACAAAAGTGGATAAAGAGATGATAATAGAAGGCGGAGGTATGCTTATGAACGTTGATTTATTGATTAAGAATGTTGAGATCATAGATGGAACCGGCAGATCACCGATGATCGGTACAGTTGCGGTAAAAGATGGAAAGATTTGTAAGGATGGAGACGTTTGGGAGAGCGACCTGGAGATTGATGGAACAGGATTGACTCTTTCTCCGGGATTTATTGATGTCCATTCCCATGGTGATTTCGTTGCCGGACATGATTATGGAAGATTATGCAAGATTTCTCAGGGAATCACAACGGAGATCGGCGGCCAGTGCGGAAGCAGCTGTTTCCCGGTCACTCCGGAATCCAGAAATCTTCTGCTCGCAAATGCAAATATTGTCGGAAAGCAGATCGAGGAAAACATTGACCGTTTTACAAATCTGGACGGATATAAGGAATATTTGAGCGAGAGCAGTCTTTCCGCAAATATGATGCTGTTTATGGGACATTCTGCTTTGCGTCTGGCAGTGCTTGGTACATCCGATGCAAAGGCAAATGCCGAGCAGCTGGCGAAGATGTGCGAACTGTTGGAAGAGGCGATGAAGCAGGGATGTCTGGGACTCAGTACGGGATTATTTTACCCGCCGAGCGCTTACGCAGATGTAGATGAGGTGTCAGCACTTTGTGAGGTTGTGGCGAAATACAATGGTATCCACACCACTCACATCCGCAACGAGGGTTCTGAAGTGTTGAAATCTCTGGCGGAGGTTTTGGAAGTTTCCAGAAGGACAGGCGTACGTCTGAATGTTTCTCATCACAAGGTATGCGGAAGGAAGAACTGGGGGATGTCAAAAGACACCTTGGCGCTTTTGGATAAAGCCCGCGAAGAAGGCATTACTGTGACGATGGATGTTTATCCGTATCTGGCTTCTATGACGAAGCTCAGCGCCTGCATTCCGACGGAATATTTCAATAAAGGTGTTGCATGGCTTCAGAAAGAGCTGGTGAATCCGGAACTTCGCGCAGAGATCAAAGAAAAGATGGAAAATTATGAAGATGGTCGTTACCGTCAGTGCGGCGGATTTACAGGAGTGATGATCGGCGTCTGTCCATCCAGACCGGAAGCAGAGGGTAAATTTATTTCCGATTTTGCAAAAGAGACCGGAGAAGATCCGTTTGAATTGTTCTTTGATATGCTGGTAAACGATGGCGGAAAGGTCAATGCGATTTATTTTACGATGTGTGAAGAAGATCTGGATCGAATCGTATCAGATCCGCATACGATGATCGGTACGGATGGTTTGGTTGCAAGCTTAGACGGAAAAACACATCCGCGCGGATGGGCAAGTTTCCCGCGTGCGATCCGACTGTTCGTAAAAGAGAAACAGTTATTCTCCCTGGAGACCATGATCCACAAGATGACGGGGCTGTCAGCAGAGACGTATGGACTGAAAGAGAAGGGACGTATCGCTGCAGGATATGATGCAGATCTGGTGTTATTTAATAAAGAAGAAATTGGAGATGCAGCTGATTTTGTAAACAGCAACCGTCTCAGTGACGGAATTAAGATTGTGATCGTCGGAGGAAAGATCGCATATCAGGACGGAACATTGACAGAAGAGTGCCCTGGCAAATGGATCGGGGCCGGAGGCAGAACATGAATACAAGAGAAGAATTTTTAGCGGGAGTCAAGGGCGGTATTCCGATCGCCCTTGGATATCTCCCGGTATCATTTACATTTGGCTTGATCGCGGTTTCGGGAGGACTTCCGATCTGGGTTGCGTGCCTGATCTCGATCACAAACCTGACCAGCGCCGGTCAGTTTGCAGGAACCAGTTTGATCTTTGCAGGAGCCGGCTATATGGAGATTGCCATGACCACCTTGGTCATCAATCTGCGCTATATGCTGATGTCTTTGTCACTCAGCCAGAAAATTGACAAGAGTGTTTCTTTGATCGACCGCATGATCTTTGGTTATGCTGTGACAGATGAGACATTCGTTGTAGGCTCTCTGAGAGAGGGAAAACTTCGCAGACCATTCTTATTCGGTCTGATCACACTCCCGATCCTGGGATGGAATGCAGGAACACTGTTAGGTGCATGCATTTCTTCTGTGCTTCCGGCAGCGCTTCAGAACGCTTTCGGAATCGCTCTGTACGGTATGTTTATTGCCTTGATCATTCCGACAGCAAGAGATTCTTCCAATGTATTGAAGATTATTTTAATGGCAGTAGCGATGAACTGTGTGCTCACATATGTTCCGATGTTTGCATTTATCTCTTCCGGATTCCGGATCATTATTTCAACGATCTTCGGTGCCGGTCTGGGAGCGGTTTTGTTCCCGAAGGAATATCCGGAGGACGAAGCGGACATGATGGAATTAGACGGAAAGGAGGCGAAGTAATATGCAGATGGATCGTGTAATGATCAGTATTGCGGTTATGGCGATCGTGACTTATCTGGTGCGTGTTGCTCCGCTGACACTTTTTAGAAAACAGATTAAGTCCAAATATATCCGATCCTTTTTAGACTATACACCGTTCGCAGTGTTGGGCGTTATGACATTTCCGGATGTATTCACATCGACAGGAAGTGTGTATTCAGCGGTTGCAGGAACCATCGTAGCTTTGATCCTTGCATACAAG
>JAFOCX010000279.1 GCA_017380975.1 Lachnospiraceae bacterium | reverse complement strand
GGATACCGGACTTTCCGATAAACTGACGAGAACAGTTATCATGAATATTCGGATATAATTTCGGAAGTAAATTCCGGAACTTTTCAAACTCCGCCTCGTCGATCAGGTCCGGATCCGTGTAAGAAATCGTCTTACAGCGAATCATTTCCTGCATGTTGCTTGTGATTTTTTCTTTATCCAGATCGATCTTCTTTCCGGAAGCCTTGTAACTGTCCTTCGGCTTAAATGCTGCCGCGCGCGCCACCAGCACGGTGCCCAGAGCTGCTGCACCGACTCCAAGACCGGCTGCGATCCATTTCCCATATTTTCCCATATGCTACCTCCTTATTTCATCAATCCCGGCGGGATCGGACGTGCTTTCGCAGTATATTCTGCCACATCGATCCGGATCACACTCACGATTGAAACCAGTCGCTCATTAAACTCAAAATCCTTCCCTGTCTGCGTCTTCATTAAGATCGACAGCGCCTTCATCTTGTCTTCCGGATCTTCCAGGATCACTGCAGTTCCTGTTCCCATGATCGAAGAATAACTTGTTCCGTACTGGCATGCAAGTTTTCCTTCAATCGGAGCGATATCACAGTCCATCTCGATGAATACCTTCGGATTCGATCTCAATACATCTATTTTTCTTCCTTCTGTCGCGCCATGCACATACAATGTCAGTTTTCCGTCCTCCATTGTATATCCATAGTTCATCGGAACCAGATACGGCTCATCGCCGTCGATCATGGCGATATGTACGATCATGCTCTTATCCAGAATCTCCAGGATCGCATTCTTATCCGTCACTTCGCGTTCTCTTCTTGTAATACCACGTTTCATACTTAAAAACCCCCATGCTTTTTGTGCAGCGGATTCCAGGTTCCGCGCACATAGCAGATCAAGAACATCACAAACAGGAACATATTGTGGGCGATCATGCATGCCCATGCGGACACAAGTCCGAATCCGAGCATCTGAGTACAAAGAAAGGTTCCCACAATGCGGATCAGCCACATTCCTGCAATATTAAATACGAACGGCTGTCTGGTCCTGCCAACGCCCTGCATCATTCCTTCGATAATGATGGAGAATCCATAGAACGGCTCGGAAAGAGCTACCATTCGAAGAACAGTCGTTCCAAGTGTGATTACCTCCTCACTGGAAGAGAAGATCTGCACCAGTACCGGTGCGGAGAGAAACAGAGCACCGCCGGAAAGGATCATCAATCCAATCTCGATCGGGATGAACATCTTTGCCAGACGTTTCATTCGGTCCTCATCGTTCGCACCGTACGCATTTCCCGCCAGGGTCGCTGCTGCGGTCTGCATACCGTAACCCGGGATGTAAAATGCAGACTCAACCGTATTTGCAATGGTGTGAGCTGCTGTCGCCACTTCGCCAAGGGAGTTGATCATGGACGCAAAGGCCACATAACCCAGAGAGGTTCCGAATCGCTGAAGCATGTTTGGAAATGCGACGCGCAGGCACGGTCTCAAAATCTGCATATCCGGAGTCAGTTTCTGACCTCTCGGAGAAATATCCGGATGTTTCCAGAGCACCACAGTGATCATAATACCGCCGACTGCAAAGGCAATGGCACTGGCCACCGCCGCACCGATCACGCCCATTCCGGCACCAGGCATGGTAAATGCCCCGCCTAAAACCGGTCGCGTCGGATAGATCAGTAAAAAGTTCAGGACCACATTGGTCAGATTCACTATGATACCGATCTTCATCGGTGTCTTTGTGTCACCCGCCGCACGTAAGATCGTTCCGAAAATGATGGTCGCCGTACGCAGCAGCATCGGTGTATACAAAATAAAGAAATATGTGGAAGCCGTTTCACGAATTCCTTCTTTTACCTGCATCCATACCGGGATCTGTCCGCTAAGTCCTAAAGTCGCGGCTGTAAAAACAGAACCCACCACCAGAACGATCATGACTGCCTGTCCGACTGCCCGCTTCGCCAGATCGCGGTCTCCCGCACCCAGCGATTTGGCAATATACGCCAGGAATCCGATACTCAGCGCTGAGATCGAGCTGTTGATCAGCCAGTTCACCGTCGTAGTCGCTCCGACCGCCGCCGTCGCCTGGGTTCCCAGCGAGCCTACCATCGCCGTATCGATATACTGGACCGCTGTCTGCATCAGCTGCTCCAGCATCGTCGGCCAAGCCAGGCTCATAATAATAAAAAACATATTGTCCACATGTTTTGCTGACTTCTTTTGCATAAATAAAACCTCACATTCGTCAATCATTGCCTCATTTCATTATACCGATTCCTGAGACAAAATGCAATCTTAACACTCTTTATTTGCCAAGTCCCCTACCTTTATGTTACAATATAATTAGAATGACCACACACGGAAGGAGAACGAATGAGAAGAAAAACTGCCCTGACTGAAGATCAGGCTGCTCAGGAAAAGAGCGCCTTTTTCAATAAAAAAGCCCAGAAAGACATCCGTTGGGATAAACTGGACAATACTGCGCATCTCTTTCCGGTTATCGCAGGTGAACGCTTGAGCAACACCTACCGTATCAGCGTAACATTGAAAGAAATGGTCGATCCGGAGCTCTTACAGCAGGCTCTGGATATTGTGCTGCCAAGATTTGACGGATTCAATCTCCGCCTGAGACATGGATTCTTCTGGTATTATTTTGAAGAAAACGGAAAACCGGCGCCGCGAGTCAAAGAAGAAAAGAAATTCCCGTGCCGTTTCATCCGTCCGAACAAAAACAACAGCTATTTATTCCGCGTCACTTATTATAAGTACCGCATCAATCTGGAAGTCTTCCACGTTCTGACCGACGGTATGGGCGGATTCAACTTCGTCCGCGAACTGACCTACCAGTATCTCCGTCTCCGCTATCCGGAGATCGTGAAACAGACGGGAGATTCCCTCAGTTCCGGTACCACTTTGAACCGCGAAGACAGCTTCATGAAGCATTACAAGAAAAATGCTCCGAAGAAATATCAGACCAAGAGAGCATTTCTCGTCAAAGGTGAACGCTTCCACAATGGCGAATTCGGAGTCATGCACGGATACATTCCGCTGGCAGATTTAAAAGCAGTCTGCAAACAGTACGGTGTCAGCATCAACGAGTACCTGGTGTCCGCATTTATGTGGAGCGTTTACAACGAGTATCTCCACGGTATGCCTTCTGACAAACCGAT
>JAFOCX010000278.1 GCA_017380975.1 Lachnospiraceae bacterium | reverse complement strand
GATTCAATGCAGACAATGCGCTTGCTGCGCTTTCTGTATGTACCCTTGCTGTGGCTCAGATGCCGGAGCATGTGGATACATTTGATGAAAAGCCGGAGCTCAAAGCTTCTGTAAAGAGAAAATTATTACATGCATTAGAAGGTATTCGTGTAGACGGCCGTATGGAGATCGCTCATGTATCTCCGATCTGCAGCGTGATCATTGATTATGCACACAATGCCATGAGCATGGAGAGCCTTCTGGAAACATTAAGAGATTACAATCCGAAGCGTCTTGTCTGCGTATTCGGATGCGGCGGAAACCGTGCGAAAGACAGACGTTATTCCATGGGCGAGATCGGTGGTAAAATGGCTGACCTTTGTGTGATCACAGCGGACAATCCACGTTTTGAGAAGAATGAGGACATTATCAAAGATATTGAAATCGGCCTTGCAAAAACAGAAGGTAAATACATTGTAATTCCGGACCGCCGTGAAGCGATCTTCTCTGCGATCCACAATGCAGAAGAAGGCGATATGGTAGCGATCATCGGAAAAGGTCATGAAGACTATCAGGAAATCGAAGGTGTAAGACATCATTTCAAAGACCGTGAAGTGGTGGAAGAGGCTGTAAAGGAGATGAAATAATGGAGCATGTATTCGTACGTGATCTGGTAGAGGCGACCGGAGGCAAGTTGCTTTGCGGAGATCCGGAAGCTTCTGTGGCAAGAATCAAACTGGATTCCAGACAAGTGGAGTCCGGGGATCTGTTTGTTCCGATCATCGGTGAACGTGTGGACGGACACAAGTTTATTCCGCAGGTGCTTGACTTAGGTGCTGCAGCTGTGCTGACAAGCGAGCATGACGAAGTCCCGGAGGAATGCAGCAAGGGTGCATGGATCCGTGTTGAGGATACGAAAGCAGCCCTTCAGGATATCGGCTGCTACCTGCGCGCGCGTCTTTCTCTTCCGCTTGTTGGTGTGACAGGAAGCGTAGGCAAGACAACGACAAGAGAGATGATCGCAGCGGCTCTTTCTGCAAAATACCGTGTATACAAAACACCGGGAAACAGCAATAGTCAGGTCGGTGTACCGATCACCATTTCTGAGATCAGTGAGCAGGATGAGATCGGTGTGATCGAACTTGGTATGAGTGAGCCGGGAGAACTGACTGTGATCGCGAAGATCGCAAAGATCGACATGGCTGTGATCACCAATATCGGTATCACACATATCGAGCAGCTCGGTTCCAGAGAAAATATTTATAAAGAAAAAATGACCATTCAGGATGGTTTAAGAGAAGACGGAGTTCTGATCTTAAACGGAGATGATGATATGCTTTGCAGTACAAAAGGAAAATCCGGAGTGAAGACCGTTTACTACGGAATCGGTTCCAACTGTGATTTCAGAGCGGAAAACATCAATCTAAATGATGGGCCTGCAACATTTACTGCAGTCCATGGCGAGGATCGTCAGGAAGTGGTTCTTGGTGTCATGGGAATGCATAATGTTATGAATGCCCTGGCAGCCATTGCAGTCTGTAATGAAAATGGAATGACCATGGAAGAAGCAGCGCAGGGATTAAAGACATTCCACGGATTTAAAGGACGCCAGCAGATCCATGCCGGAGCAAGATATACGATCCTGGATGATTCTTACAATGCAAGCCCGGCTTCTATGAAGGCTTCCCTGGATGTGTTCAAAACATTAAAACCGGACAGCCGTCATGTGGCAGTCCTGGCGGATATGAAAGAACTCGGCGATAAAGTGATGGAATATCATCACGAGGTTGGTGTACATACAGCCGGAACCGGTGTGAATTTTGTTATCACACTCGGTGAGGCTTGCCATGCGCTGGCGGAAGGTGTCAGATCCGTATCTGACATCCCGGTTGTGGAATTTACAGATAAAGACGAAATGGTATCTTATCTGGAAGCGAACCTGGCAGATGGAGACTGCGTTCTTTTCAAAGGTTCCAACTCCATGGGACTTTCCGCAGTAGCTGCACATTTTATTGAAAAATCAAATTCATAAATATGGACACAGGAAGGAGGAATCGGAATGGAGCAGAAAATATATTATGCAGATATTATTATCGATATCTCGACCAAACATGTGGATCGAGTGTTCCAGTATCGGATTCCTTCTGATCTGGTCTCGCAGGTGCAGGTTGGAAGCCGGGTTCTGGTTCCTTTTGGAAAAGGAAATCGAGAGCAAAAGGGTTATGTGGTTTCGATCACCACAGTTCCATCCTATGAACCGGAAAAAATCAAAGAGATCTTTGCTGTTGTTCCCGGAGCGGTATCTGTCCAGGAACAGATGATCCTTCTGGCGTGGTGGATGAAAGAACGCTATGGTTCTACGATGAATCAGGCGTTGAAGACCGTGATTCCTGTAAAGTCCAAGGTGGCTCCAAAGGAAGAGAAAACGATCCTTTCATTGAAAACACAAGAGGAACTGGAAATCCTTTATGCAGAAGCAGAACGAAAAAAATTCAAAGCCAGGGCACGTTTGTATCGGGCTTTGATGGAAAATGGTGTTCTTCCGTATCGGTTGACTGCGGAAAAACTGGGTATTACCTCTGCTGTGTTAAAACCGTTGGAAGAGAAAGGAATTGTCCGAATTCAGGTGGATCGCCTGAGTCGTGATCCTGTAAAGGATTATGAACGAGAGCAGACAAAGGTTTCGCTCAATGAGGAACAGCTGGCAGCGGCAAACAAAGTGATCCACGATTACGACAGTGGAATCCGTGGGACTTATCTGCTTTACGGAATTACGGGAAGCGGAAAAACAGAAGTATATATGGAACTGATCGAACATGTACTGTCTCAGGGAAAGCAGGCCATTGTTTTGATCCCGGAAATATCTTTGACGTACCAGACTGTGATGCGGTTCTATCGAAGATTTGGCAATCGTGTTTCGATCATCAACTCCAGACTGTCTGCAGGAGAGCGATACGATCAGCTGGATCGTGCTGCAAGGGGCGAGATCGACATTATGATCGGTCCCAGATCAGCCCTGTTTACTCCATTTGCAAATCTTGGTCTGATCATCATTGATGAAGAGCATGAAGGTGCGTACAAAAGTGAGACATCTCCAAGATATCATGCAAGGGAAGTCGCAGAAATGCGCGCAAAGATGAATCATGCAAGCCTGGTGCTGGGATCTGCGACTCCGTCCATGGAGAGTTATTATAAAGCACAAAACGGAGAATATCAGTTATTATTGCTTCACAACCGAGCGAAAAAGGACAGTCGACTGGCGAATGTTCATGTGGTAGATCTCCGGGAAGAACTTGCGGAAGGAAATCGTTCGGTTTTCAGCCGAAAACTGGCTGAATTGATGGAAGAGCGATTAAAGAACGGTCAACAGATCATGCTGTTCATGAACCGTCGCGGATACGCGAATTTTGTTTCCTGCAGATCCTGCGGTCAGGCAATGCGCTGTCCGCACTGCGATGTGAGTCTGACGTACCATCGGGACGGATCCATGAAGTGTCATTATTGCGGACACGAGATCAGAATACCGAAGATTTGTCCGGAATGCGGTTCGCCGTTTCTGGCACCTTTTGGCGCAGGAACACAAAAGCTGGAGGAGATGACAAAGAAGACGTTTCCGGAAGCAAAAGTGCTTCGTATGGATGCGGATACGACTTCGAAAAAAGGGGCTCACGAAGAAATCCTGCAGGCATTTTCAGAGGGTGAAGCAGATATCCTGATCGGAACCCAGATGATCGTAAAAGGACACGATTTTCCGAAAGTAACGTTGGTAGGTATCATGGCGGCAGATCTTTCGCTGTATGCTCCTGATTTCCGAAGCGGAGAAAGGACATTCGAGCTGTTGACGCAGGCGTCCGGACGTGCAGGAAGAAGCGAACTGCCGGGAGATGTGGTGATCCAGACATACGCGCCGGATCATTATGCGATCACTTCCGCAGCAGAACAGGATTACGAGCAGTTTTACCGACAGGAATTCTTGTATCGAAAG
>JAFOCX010000277.1 GCA_017380975.1 Lachnospiraceae bacterium | reverse complement strand
GTACTCCGCAGGATGCCGTTTCTGTAGGCTCCAAGGAGTACTGTTTTTTATCACTCGAGTTCAAATGCACCAGTGTATAACTGATAGTATTTTCCTTTTTTTGCAATAAGGTCATCATGTGGACCACGTTCAATAATGCGACCGTGATCGAGTACCATGATTACATCGGAGTTCTGAACCGTAGAGAGTCGGTGTGCAATGACAAATACTGTTCGGCCGAGCATGAGAGAATCCATACCTTTCTGAACAATGGCTTCGGTACGTGTATCAATCGAAGAGGTTGCTTCATCGAGAATCATTACCGGTGGATCTGCAACAGCAGCACGAGCAATAGAGATGAGCTGACGCTGACCCTGGGATAATCCGGAACCATCACCGGAAAGAACCGTATCATATCCCTGAGGAAGTCTGCTGATGAAACCGTGAGCATTGGCAAGTTTTGCTGCGGCGATACATTCTTCGTCGGTAGCTTTTAAATTGCCGTAGCGGATATTTTCCATAACAGTTCCTGTAAAGAGGTTAACATCCTGAAGAACAATACCGAGAGAGTGTCTGAGATCTGCTTTTTTAATCTGATTGATGTTAATGCCGTCATAACGGATTCGACCGTCTGCGATATCGTAGAAACGATTGATCAGGTTAGTGATCGTTGTTTTTCCGGCGCCGGTTGCACCAACGAAAGCCACTTTCTGACCAGGTTCTGCATAAAGCGTAATATCATGGAGAACCATTTTTTCTTCGTTATATCCAAAGTCTACATCAAAGAAGCGCACTTCGCCTTTAAGTTCTTCGTAATGGAAACTGCCGTCTTCCTGAGGAACTTTCCATGCCCACTGTTCTGTATGATAATCGACTTCTTCAAGAACGCCGTTTTTGTAGGTTACGTTGACTAATGTAACATCGCCATGATCTTCTTCGGATTTTTCATCCATAAGATTGAAGATACGTTCAGCACCGGCCATAGCCATAATGATCATATTTAATTGCTGGGAAACCTGACTTACCGGCATGTTAAAGGATTTGGTCAACTGAAGGAAGGATGCGATCGCACCTAATGTTAAACCGCTGATACCGTTCAAAGCCATAGCACCGCCGACAGGGGCAACGAGTACGTACTGAAGATGCCCAAGGTTGTTGGTAATTGGTCCCATAATATTGGCAAAGATATTGGCGGAAGCAGCGTTGCTGCAAAGTTCTTCGTTCTTTTCATCAAAGCCTTCTTTTGTAACTTCTTCATGGCAGAAAACTTTAACAACTTTCTGACCATTGATCATTTCTTCAATATAACCATTTAAGTCACCGAGAGATTTCTGCTGACGCATGAAATAATTTCCACTCTTGCTCATAACGGTTTTACTGATCTTTAAAACACCGAAAATGCAGGCAATAACAAGAATTGTCAGCCATACGTTAACGGATAACATGGCAAAGAAAACGGAGACAACAGTAATCAAGGATGAAAATGTCTGAGGGATACTCTGGGAGAGCATCTGACGCAGTGTGTCTGTATCGTTTGTGTAATGACTCATAAGATCGCCATGTGTGTGTGTATCGAAATATTTGATCGGAAGTGTCTGCATGTGGGCAAACATTGTGTCACGCACATCTTTTAAGATGCCCTGAGCAATGCGGAACATGATCAGGTTGTATAAAAGGGTGCAGACCATACCGACAAAGTAGATGCATGCCATTGTAACAAGTGATTTCAAAAGACCGTCAAATACCGGATTGGCTTCCAGAAGAAGCGGTGTAATATGATCATCGATCAGTGTCTGTAAATAAAGTGAAGAAGCAACACTTGTCAAAGAACTGATCAGGATACATACAAGAACCAGACAGAAGCGGAATTTGTAATTCATTAAATATCCCAAAAGTCGTTTTGGAGTATCTTTGGAGATTTTTGGACGAGGACCCATACCTTTTGGTCCAGGACCCATACCCTTAGGGCCGTGTCCCATGCCTTTAGGTCCCATAGGTGGTGTCTGTTTACTCATCGCCAAGGCCTCCTTTCATCTGAGATGTATAAACTTCCTTATAAATAGCATTGGATGCCAATAATTCCTGATGTGTACCAATTGCATCAATCATACCGTTTTCCATAACGATGATTTTATCCGCATGTTCAACGGAAGAGATACGCTGAGCGATGATAATCTTTGTTGTATCCGGAATCTCTTCGCGGAACGCTTTCTGAATGAAAGCATCTGTTTTTGTATCTACTGCACTTGTAGAGTCATCCATGATGAGGATTTTTGGCTTTTTAAGAAGTGCTCTGGCAATACAAAGACGCTGTTTCTGACCACCGGAAACGTTGGTTCCGCCCTGTTCGATATGGGTGTTATAGCCATCCGGGAAGGTCTTAATAAAATCGTCAGCCTGAGCCAGTTTACATGCGTGAATGAGCTGTTCGTCCGTTGCATCTGGATTACCCCAGCGCAAATTGTCTTTGATCGTTCCGGAGAAAAGGACATTTTTCTGAAGAACCATGGCAACAGTATCGCGAAGGATGTTTAAGTCATAGTCCTTAACATTGACACCGCCAACTTTAACACAGCCTTCGGTGGCGTCATAAAGTCTTGGAATCATCTGAACCAGACTGGATTTACCGGAACCTGTTCCTCCGATGATACCAATGATTTCACCAGAACGGATATGAAGGTCAATATCCTTCAAACATAATTTATCAACATTGTTTGAATAACTAAAATTGACATTTTCAAAATCAATGGATCCGTCTTTTACAGTTGTAAT
>JAFOCX010000276.1 GCA_017380975.1 Lachnospiraceae bacterium | reverse complement strand
GGAATCATATCCCTGCGATTTCCACACAGTGCCTGCGTCTTTGATCGTAACTGAAAAATAACGATATGGCATTTTTACTGCTCTGCCATAATATGGACGGATGTGTAAACATCCGAGATGATATACGCCGGTTCGATCCGGATTTACATGAAGACTATGTAAAAGATTCCGTATCGTATCCGTATCGCATTCTTCCTGATATAAGGTCTGATACCCGTTCCGGGCTAAGAATGATGACATTGCCAATGCTGCGTGAGTTGTCCCAACCCCTGCTTTGGCACCGGCAAACACAATATTCAGAGATTCTATTGCATGATCTGATAAATGAAACTTCTTCCATTCGCATAATACCTGTTCCACAACTTCTGCACTTTGATATCGTTCTTCTTTATCCGGTGCCATGCATCCCCGGATGATCCGGTCCAGTTCACGGGTCGGTTCGGAATCTTCAAATTCCGGTTCCGTTCCCGGTATTTTTCCATGACACATAAAATAGAGAAGCGCTCCAATGGCAAATACGTCTGTCCTGCAGTCCAGCGGTTCCCCGCGATACTGTTCCGGTGCTGCAAACCCGATGGTTCCGTAACGTTCTCCAAACACACGCACATCCTCAGCATACTGCGCATGATCAAAATCCGTCAATCGGACCATATTTTCGCACACCAATAAATTCCCCGGCTGCAGATCAAGATATAAAATGGGGTCTTTAAGATTGTTCATGAACTGAATGATACGACAGATCTGGATTCCGAAATCCACTGTCGCTTCCATTGATAAGTTACCCAGGTTTTTCACCAGGGTAAACATAGATTCGCCTTCAAGATATTCTTCGATCAGATAACTATAACTAAAGTCTTCTTCCACATCATATACAAGTGGAATTCCAGGATGCCGGAGCATTTTTAAAAACAGCGCCTCGCGTTTAAACGTTTCATAATCCACCAATGACTTAGGGACTATTTTCACAGCACGATAGGTTTCTAACTCCACATGATACGCCAAATAGACGATTCCGTGGCCACCTGCGCCCAACTTCCTGCATAGACGGTATTTACCAAACAGAATGTGTTCCTTTCCTTTCGCGTCTCACACCCCCTTTCGGCAATACAACCTCTGGACTTTCATTGTAATACACATGTCGATTTTTGACAATGTTTTTTTTTAATATAATTGGGGAAATGCACAGCCGGTGCACTTCCCCAATAAAGGCTTTTCTTATTCTGTCATCATATCAAGGCCTGTCATCGCCAGAACCTTCACAGCTGCACCGAGGGCACGTTTGCCTTCCGGACCGCCGGAAAGTGTTGCAAACTGCGCTGTATGGGTTCCGATGCCGCCGCCAAGACCAATGTAGAACTGGGCTGCCGGCAGTGCATGAGTGACATTACCCACGTCGGTAGAGCCAATTCCCTGATCCAGTGTTCTCGGAATATGGTGTTCACCAATGAAATCCATGTTCTTTTCTACTGCAGCAACCAGCTTTCTGTTGTTGCGAACATCCTTGACCAACGGACCTTCCTGTTCGATTTCCACTTCCACACCTGCGCAAAGTGCTGCACCCTGTGCACAGCGGTCAATGGTCTTTACAATCTCATCATTGAGATAATCTGCATCCAATGCACGAAGATTGAACTTACAGGAAGCACGTTCCGGAATGATATTTACTGCCATACCGCCGTCCAGAACGATACCGTGTACTCTGGAGTAGTCTTTGAAATGTACGCGCATCGCATCTACCGCATGCATCATGATCTGCACTGCGGAACCTGCACTGGCACCCATCCACGGGCAAGCGGCTGTATGAGCCGGTTTTCCTTTGAATGTATATACTTTATTTACACATGCGAAAGCAATATCATCTGCCATGGACTCATCACTCGGATGCATCACCAGAGCCATATCGATACCTTCGAATGCGCCTTCTTCCAGCATAGTTACTTTACCGATCAGGATCTCTTCTGCCGGACAGCCCATAACTTTTAATGTACCGCCGATCTCATATTTTTCCATGATCTCTTTTAAAACCACGCCGGCACCGGCACCGCTGGTTCCGATCAGGTTGTGACCGCATGCATGACCGATCTCCGGAAGGGCATCGTATTCACACATAAATGCGAATGTCATACCCGGCTTTCCGCTCTTGTATTCTGCCACAAAAGCAGTATCCAGAGAACCGTAACCGCGTTTCACATCAAAACCATGTTTTTCAAGGAGGCTGCATAATGCATCCTGTGCTTTCACTTCTTTGCATCCAAGCTCCGGATTCTCAAAAATATAAGAGCTTACTGCCTCGAATTCCTCTTTATAGGCATCTGCGATCGCAACGATCTCATTCTTCATCTGTGTCATGTCCATAGGTAATCCCTCCTAAAAAATTTGGTATAATGTCCAAAAACATTATACCAAATCCATTTGCAAAAGTCTTGTTAAATTTCATTAAATCCGCGTCCCAGAACATCATGTGTTTCATTTACGATAACAAATGCATTCGGGTCCACTTCACGGATCATTTTTTTATATTCTGTCACCTGAGACGGCTTTACTACTGTCATCATAACCTGATGTTCTTCACCTGTATACATACCGGTACCGCGAATGCATGTCATACCGCGCTGGTATTTTGTCTGGATCAGCTGGTACAGTTCCTCACCTTTGTTGGTGATGATCATAAACTGGATACCTCTGTCATAACCGGAAATTACGATATCCGTTGTTTTGGATGCCACGAAGATGGTGATCAGCGCCAGAAGCATGCTGGTCGGCTCGCCTAAAAGCAGATTACCGCATACCACAACGATACCATCCATAACTGCAAGTGTCTGACCCATGGTGCCGCGTTTTGTCGCTCTTACCCAGCACTTTGCAAGGATATCAGAGCCGCCGCTGGCCCAGTTGTACTGATAATAAATACCGATGGCGCCACCG
>JAFOCX010000275.1 GCA_017380975.1 Lachnospiraceae bacterium | reverse complement strand
CTGAATTCCTTGAGAAGATCGGTATCAACCGTCTCCTTAAGTTAAAAGTGTCCGATGGCTACGGCTACGCAACAGATGTAAGCAAGGAGGATTAATCATGGCTGATTACACAAAGTATACTAATAAAGAGATGCAGGCGATCACACTCGCACAGTGCATCACAAACGATAACATTGCTATCGTAGGTACAGGTCTTCCGCTTATCGGCGCATCTGTAGCTAAGAGATTATTCGCACCGAAATGTAACCTTATCGTTGAGTCCGGTCTTATGGACTGTGACCCGATCGAAGTTCCGCGTTCCGTAGGTGACCTTCGTTTCATGGCTCACTGCGGTTGCCAGTGGCCGAACATCCGTTTTATCGGTTTCGAGACAAATGACTGGATCCACAACAATGAGCGTATCGTTGCTTTCATCGGCGGTGCTCAGATCGACCCGTACGGTAACGTTAACTCCACATGTATCGGTGACTACCACAATCCGAAGACACGTTTCACAGGTTCCGGCGGTGCAAACGCAATCGCTACATTCAACAACACAATCATCATGATCCAGCACGAGAAACGTCGTTTCATGGAGAAGATTGACTACGTTACATCCCCGGGTTGGATCGATGGACCGGGCGGACGTGAGAAGAAAGGTCTTCCGGGCAACCGTGGACCGATCGCTGTTGTTACAGACCTTGGTCTCATGAAGTTCGATGAAGAGACAAAGAGAATGTATCTTGCAGGTTACTACAAGGGTGTTACTCCGGAGATGGTTCAGGAGAACACAGGCTTCGATATCGATGTATCCAAGGCAGTTGAGTTACCGACTCCGGATCCGGAAGTTATCCGCATGATCCGTGAGGAGATCGATCCGGGCCAGGCATTCATCCAGGTTCCGCCGGAATTAAGATAAGTTTATCTTGATCATTGAACTACATAACTAATTGTTAATTTGTTCTGTATCTTCCGGTTTCTGCAATGAAGCGGAAACCGGGAGAGCAGTGACGTAAGATTTAGGAGGAAGAAATAATGGGCTTCTATTCCATGCCGAAATATTTCCAGGAAATGCCGACAATCGGTAAACCGTTAGTTGCTCCGAAACAGGAGAACGCTGATGCTCTTAAAGAGATCGAGAAAGATATCCATGCTAAGATCGAAGAGATCCTTGCAAAAGGTATCACAACAGAAGAGAAGTTAAACGAGAGAGGCCAGTTATCTGCTATGCAGAGAATCAACGCACTTGTTGATGCAGGTACATGGTGCCCGTTAAACAGCCTTTTCAACCCGGAAGACAACAAGATGGGTTCCGCAAATATCATCAACGGTCTTGGCCGTGTAAATGGTAAATGGGTTTACATCGTAGCTTCCGATAACAAGAAGATGGCTGGTACATGGGAGCCGGGTCAGGCTGAGAACCTTATCCGTTGTTCTGACGCTGCTAAGATGATGAACATCCCGCTTGTATACTTACTTAACTGTGCAGGTGTAGACTTCCCGTACCAGGATAAAGTTTACCCGAACAGACGTGGCGGCGGTACACCGTTCTTCCGTAATGCTGAGCTCAACCAGTTAGGTATCCCGGTAATCGTTGGTATCTACGGTACAAACCCGGCAGGTGGCGGATACCACTCCATCTCCCCGACAATCCTTATCGCTCACAGCCAGGCTAACATGGCAGTAGGCGGCGCTGGTATCCTTTCCGGTATGAACCCGAAGGGTTACATCGATCAGGAAGCTGCTGATCAGATCGTTGCAGCTCAGATCGAGAACAGCAAAAACAAAGTTCCGGCTCCGGGTTCCGTTCCGGTTCACTATGATGAGACAGGTTTCTTCCGTGAGGTTTACGCAGATGATTACGGCGTAATCGACGGTATCAAGAAATACATCAGCTACCTTCCGGCTTACAACTTAGAGTTCTTCCGTGTTGACGAGCAGAAAGCTCCGTTATACCCGGCAGAGGATCTCTACAGCATCATCCCGCTTAACGGCAAACAGCCGTACGATGTATACGAAGTAATCGCTCGTCTTTTCGACGGTTCCCAGTTATACGAGTACAAGAAGGGCTACGGTCCGGAGATGGTAACAGGTCTTGCAAAAGTTAACGGTCTCCTTGTTGGTGTTATCGCTAACGTTCAGGGTATCCTGTTCAACTATCCGGAGTACAAGAACTCCCCGGCTACAACAGGTGGTAAATTATACCGTCAGGGTCTTGTAAAGATGAACGAGTTCGTAACTCTTTGCGGCCGTGACAGAATCCCGCTTATCTGGTTACAGGATACAACAGGTATCGATGTAGGCGATGACGCTGAGAAAGCTGAGTTACTTGGCTTAGGTCAGTCCCTCATCTACTCCATCGAGGCTAACGGTCTTCCGTCCTTACAGGTAACACTTCGTAAGGCATCCGCAGCTGCTCACTACGTTCTTGGCGGTCCGCAGGGTAACAACACAAACGCTTACTCCATCGGTACAGCAGCTTGTGAGTACTATGTAATGCCGGGTGAGACAGCAGCTAACGCTATGTACTCCAGAAAGCTTGTTAAGGCATCCAAAGACGGTGCTGACATGACTCCGATCATCGATCAGATGAACAAGATGATCCAGCTCTACACAGATAAGTCCAGACCGGCTTACTGTGCTAAGATGGGTATGGTTGATGAAGTTGTTGATATGACAGAGCTTCGTCCGTACATCCAGGCATTCACAGAGGCAGTTTACCAGAATCCGAAGAGCATCTGCCCGATGCACCAGATGGTAACACCGCGTGCTTGCCGTGAGTTCATCACATACGAGAAGAAATAATTAACCAATCGTTATTATACTTCTAAATACAATGTCCAGGCCGGAGAGCGATCTCCGGTCTGGACAAAATTGTATTATCTTCATTTTGTATGTTTGTTAGAACTTGCGGTAATGTGCTGATGTGTGTTATAATGAGCTAGTATGGATAACATAGCTGACGTGTGTCCGTACGAGTTATGGAAAGATACAAATTGGAAGAACCCGGAGGTCTATAATGAGCGCAATCTATACATTAGGCATTGACGTTGGTTCCACAGCGTCCAAATGTATTATTTTAAAAGATGGCACAGAGATCGTTGCGAAATCTCTCGTTGACGTTGGTACCGGTACAAGCGGTCCGCAGCGTGCAATCGAAGCTGTCCTTGCCGAAGCCGGTATGAAAAAAGAGGATTTACACTATACTCTTGCAACCGGTTATGGACGTAATTCCCTTACAGGAATTGCAGACAAGCAGATGAGTGAGCTTTCCTGTCATGCGAAAGGTGCCTGCTTCCTGTTCCCGAATGTTCATACTGTAATTGACATCGGCGGTCAGGACGTGAAAGTTCTTCACATTGAAAACGGTGCGATGGTAAACTTCCAGATGAACGATAAGTGTGCAGCAGGTACAGGTCGTTTTCTGGATGTAATGGCGCGTGTTCTTGAGGTTAAGGTAGAAGACCTCGGAAGACTCGGCGCGATGTCTACAAAAGAAGTAGGTATCAGCTCTACATGTACCGTATTCGCAGAGAGTGAAGTTATCAGCCAGTTAGCGATGGGCACAGATAAGTGCGATATCATTGACGGTATCCATCGTTCTGTTGCAGGTCGTGTAACAGGTCTTGCACACCGTGTCGGAATCGTTCCGGATGTTGTTATGACTGGCGGTGTTGCACAGAACAGCGGTATTGTGAATGCACTCAAGAAACAGCTTGGATGTGAGATTCATACATCTCCGCTGACACAGTACAATGGTGCACTTGGTGCTGCATTATTTGCATACCAGGTAGCAGCAAGAAAAGCAAAATAGTAACTGAAGAGCAATAAGCTTTTCAAATATATGACCGGCTAATATCACCGGTCAGAAGAAGGTGGAGGATAATTATGGCAAAATATGCTGGACCAGTTAAGCTGGTGAAAAAAGTTACCCCTGGTGTTCTCGCGCTTCGTAAAGTAGTTGACGACGTTCATACAGACGCGCGTATTGCCAAAAAGGAAGGCAAACTTGTAGGTTGGTCTTCTTCCAAGTTCCCGTGTGAGCTTGCAGCAGCATTTGATCTTAACGTAATGTACCCGGAGAACCAGGCAGCTGGTATCGCGGCTAACCGTTACGGTGAGTTACTCTGTCAGGCAGCTGAGGATCTTGGCTATGACAACGATATCTGTGGTTACGCACGTATTTCCCTCGCTTACTCCGCAGGTAAGAGAGCAGCTCGTAAATACGACAAGGAAACAGGCGAATTCATCATCGATCCGGCAACTGGCAAACCGTTAAAGGATGCTGAAGGCAAAGTTGTGATCGACGAAGCTACAGGAAAACCGAAAAAAGATCCGAAAACTCAGACTCCGTTCATCGAGCTCGTTGACTTAAACGAGATCAATGCTATGCCGGAGGGTATCGACAAAGAGCGCGCTCTTAACGCTATTTCCCCGATCCGTCAGATGCAGATCCCGCAGCCGGACTTCGTTCTTTGCTGTAACAACATCTGTAACTGTATGACAAAATGGTATGAGAATATCGCTCGTATGCACAATATTCCGCTTATCATGCTTGATATTCCGTACAACAACACAGTTGAAGTAAGTGATTCTTACGTTGCTTATATCCGTGGTCAGTTCGATCTCGCTATCCAGCAGTTAGAAGAGCTCACAGGCAAGAAATTCGACGAGAAGAAATTCGAAGAAGCTTGTGCAAACGCAAACCGTACAGCAAAAGCTTGGTTAAAAGTTTGTGATTACTTACAGTACAAACCGGCTCCGTACTCTGGTTTCGACCTCTTCAACCACATGGCTGACGTAGTAACAGCACGTGCAAGAGTAGAGGCAGCTGAGGCATTCGAGCTTCTTGCTGAGGACCTTGAGCAGCAGATCAAAGACCTCGAGTCCACATGTCCGTTCCCGGAGAACTACCGTGTAATGTTCGAGGGTATTCCGTGCTGGCCGAAACTTCCGGCACTCTTCAAACCGTTAAAAGAGCATGGCGTTAACGTTACAGCAGTTGTATACGCACCGGCATTCGGTTTCGTATATGATGGCTTAGACGAGATGGCTCGTGCTTACTGTAAAGCTCCGAACTCTGTTTGTATCGAGCAGGGTGTTGCTTGGCGTGAAGGCATCTGCGTAGACAACCAGGTAGACGGCGTTCTTGTTCACTACAACAGAAGCTGTAAGCCGTGGTCCGGCTACATGGCAGAGATGCAGCGTCGTTTCACAGCAGATCTTGGCATCCCGTGTGCAGGATTTGACGGTGACCAGGCTGACCCGCGTAACTTCAATGCCGCTCAGTACGAGACACGTGTACAGGGTCTTGTAGAGGCAATGGAAGCAAACAGACAGGCAAAGGAGGCATAAGCAAATGAGTATTCAGGTATTATTAGATGAATTTAAGGCAGTTGCTTCCAGCCCGAAGCAGCAGCTTGACAACTTTAAAGCACAGGGTAAGAAAGTAATCGGTGTTTTACCGTACTACGCTCCGGAAGAGTTAGTTTATGCAGCTGGTTTAGTTCCGATGGGTATGTGGGGTTCCAACACAAAGAACATCAGCCGTGCGAAAGAGTACTGTGCAACATTCTACTGCACAATCGCTCAGTTAGCACTTGAGATGCTTCTTGATGGCACTATGGATCAGTTAGACGGTATTATCACACCAACAATCTGTGATACACTCCGTCCGATGTCCCAGAACTATCGTGTTTCCATGGGCGACAAGATGCCGGTTATCTTCTTAGCTCATCCGCAGAACCGTTTTGCTCCGTGGGGTCTCCAGTTCACAATCGATCAGTACACAAGCGTTAAAACAGAGCTTGAGAAGATCGCTGGTAAAGAGATCACAAACGACGATATCAACAATGCAATCAAAGTTTACAATAAGTCCAGAGCAGTTCGTCGTGAGTTCGTAAAACTTGCTAACGATCACTGTGATATCATCAAACCGACAATCCGTTCCGCAGTTCTGAAAGCAGCTTGGTTCATGCTGAAAGACGAGTATACAGAGAAACTCGAGGCTCTTAACGCAGAGCTGAAAGCACTTCCGGTATGCGATTGGCAGGGTACAAAAGTTGTTACATCCGGTATCATCTGTGACAACCCGGCTCTTCTTGCAGCTTTCGAAGAGAACAACGTTGCTATCGCAGCAGATGACGTTGCTCACGAGAGCCGTGCATTCCTTTGGGATGCAGCAGAGGATGAGGCTGATGCTATGATGGCACTTGCTAAACAGTTCGCAGCAATCGATTACGAAGTTCTTCTGTACGATCCGAAGTCTGCAGAGAACCGTCGTGGTGAGTTCGTTGCTAACATGGTAAAAGAGAGCGGTGCTCAGGGTCTTGTACTCTTCATGCAGCAGTTCTGTGATCCGGAGGAGATGGAGTATCCGTACCTTAAGAAAGCTCTTGATGATGCTGGTATCCCGCACATCAAACTTGGTATCGATCAGCAGATGCGTGACTTCGGTCAGGCTCGTACAGCTATCCAGGCGTTCGCTGACGTATTAGAGCTTAACAAATAATTATTGTTAAATTCAATCGCCGCAGGGAAGTGATTCCTTGCGGCGGTTTTTGTTTTTGGTGTGTGATATGGACAAACACTTATTCTATTACTATCTGGGATGTATTGTTCTCAGCATTGCAGCAAACACAGCCCATCCGGTGACTCCGACACTATTTACAAATTTTGGTTTGGGAAGTTACATGTTTGGAGTAGCGATGGCTGCTCAGATGCTGACCAACTTTTT
>JAFOCX010000274.1 GCA_017380975.1 Lachnospiraceae bacterium | reverse complement strand
TTACAGAGAGAAAGTATTTCTTGCAGATAAGATGCCGATGAACGTGGTTTCTTCCGCAGAGCATTTTGATGAGCTTTTAGATGAGCAGCTTGCAAAGTGCGGTACAGACCACTTTGATTTCTACCTTCTTCATGCTCTGAACCGTGAGCGTTTCGAGCAGAAGGTAAAACCGTTCGGTCTTGTTCAGAAGATGGCAGAGGCAAAGGCAGCAGGTAAAGTTCGCTTTATCGGTTTCTCCTTCCACGATGACCTTGACACATTCAAAGAGATCATCGACTGCTACGACGGATGGGATTTCTGTCAGATCCAGTACAACTACATCAACACACATCACCAGGCCGGCACAGAAGGCTTAAAATATGCAGCTTCCAAGGGCCTTGGCGTTGTGATCATGGAGCCGCTTCTCGGCGGTAAGCTTGCAAACCTTGCACCGCACGTGGCAGCAGCATTCCCGGAGAACAAACCGCATGTTGAGTATGCGCTTGACTGGTTATGGGATCAGAAGGAAGTAAGCCTTCTTCTCAGCGGTATGACAGAGCCGGAGCAGGTTGAGCAGAACCTCGAGTATGCTTCCAGAAGCAGCATCGGTATGGTAACAGAAGAAGAGAGAGCGATCTACGCAAACGCAAAAGAGATCTTCGATCGTGCATCCTTAGTTGACTGTACAAAGTGTGAATATTGTATGCCGTGTCCGTTCGGTCTGAACATCCCGGGCATTTTCGCAGCTTACAATAAGAGCGCAAGCCATGGTATGGCAACAGGCAAAGCTGAGTACGAAGCTATGGAGACAAAGGCAGATGCATGCCGTGCATGCCGTCGCTGTGAGCAGGTATGTCCGCAGAATATCAAGATCAGTGAAGTAATGCCGAAGGTTGTAAAGACATTCGCATAATAGATTATGAGGCGTTTGGCCGGCACTTTTCTGAGTGCCGGCCGATGCATATAAAAACCGGAGAATGGAGGCCACCCGTTATGTCAGAAGATAAAAAGAAAGAGATCGATAAGAAGGAACTGAAAGCAAAGATTGAAAAAGCGACTGAGCGCCTGAGTCTTTTAGAGCGTCAGGCGAGAGAGGCGAAGATCCCGATCCTGATCACCTTCGACGGATATAGCGCGGCAGGAAAGGGTCTCCAGATCAATCGTCTGATCCAGGCGATGGATCCGAGAGGATTTGATGTATATGCAGGAGGAAAAGGCGGAGAAGAGGCAGCGATGCATCCGTTCCTCTGGAACTATGCGATCAAAACTCCGGCAGACGGACGAATTGCGATTTTTGATACCAGCTGGTATCGCTTCGTACAGAAAGATCTGTTTGACGGAAAGACAAAAGAATCTCAGCTGGACGATGCTTTTTACGATATCTGTGCATTTGAGCAGCAGCTGATCGACAGCGGCATGGTCCTGATCAAATTGTTCCTTTCTATCTCACAGAAAGAACAGAAGAGACGTTTTGAAAAATTAGAAGGCTCCAAAGAGACATCCTGGCGTGTAAACAGCAATGACTGGAAGAGAAATGCCCAGTTCGAAAAGTTTGAGAAGATCAATCAGAATATGATCGAGCGTTCGGAAAATAAAGAAGCGCCGTGGGTCATCATTGATGCGAATGACGGAGACCAGGCAGGACTTGCGATCATGCTTGCGGTGGCGGAGCGATTGGAGAAAGCCCTTGCTGATCGGGCAAAAGGAAAGAAGGCCGGTGTATACAAAGGACCGGTTCCGGAAAAAGATCAGTATAAATATGGTATTCTTTCGAAAGTAGATCTGACAAAAACTCTGGAAAAGAGTGAATATAAAGAGAAGCTGGCTAAGCTTCAGAAGAAACTGGAAAAACTGCATAGTGAGCTGTACCGTCAGAGAATTCCGGTGGTACTGTGCTTCGAAGGCTGGGATGCGGCAGGAAAAGGCGGTGCGATCAAGCGTCTTACCAGCCACATGGATCCGCGAGGATATAAAGTATGTCCGACTCCGGCTCCGAACAGTGTGGAAAAAGCACATCATTATATGTGGCGTTTCTGGAATAATGTTCCGAAGGACGGTCATGTTGCGATTTATGATCGTACCTGGTACGGTCGTGTGATGGTAGAGCGTATTGAAGGCTTCTGTACTGAAGACGACTGGAGAAGAGCATATAAAGAAATCAATGATTTTGAGGCGCATCTGAGCCATTCCGGTGCAGTTGTTCTGAAATTCTGGATCGACATTGACAAAGATGAGCAGGAGAAGCGATTCAATGAGCGTATGATCAATCCTGCAAAACAGTGGAAGATCACAGATGAGGACTGGAGAAACCGTGAAAAGTGGGATCAGTATGAGGAAGCGGTTAACGAGATGATCGAGAATACAGATACAGAATTAGCTCCATGGATCGTTGTGGAAGGTAATTCCAAATACTATGCCCGCATTAAGGTACTGAAAACAGTAGTAAAAGCACTGGAAGAGAAAATTAAAGAAGTGGAAAAAGCGGACAAATAATATGGGAAAAGTCGTTGTGATCGGCGGCGGAGCGGCAGGAATGGCAGCTGCGATCGGTGCAGCCCAGTCCGGTCATTCTGTAACGCTTTATGAAAAAAATGAAAAGCTTGGAAAAAAGATCTATATTACAGGTAAGGGCCGCTGCAATGTGACCAATGCCTGTGATACAGAAGAATTGTTCGGCAATGTGGTAACCAACGGAAAGTTCTTATACAGTGCCATTTACGGTTTTACAAACTTCGATATGATGGACCTGATGGAAGAGAGCGGCTGCCATTTGAAAACCGAGCGTGGAAACCGTGTATTTCCGGTTTCTGACAAGGCGTCCGATGTAATTTTTGCATTGGAGCGCAAGATGAAGAGTCTGGGTGTGGAGATCCGTCTCAATGAGCCGGTCAAGGAATTGATCGTAGAGGACGGGGCATGCAGAGGCGTTGTTCTGGAAAAGAGCAAACGAAAAGTTGCTGCAGATTCCGTGATCATCGCAACCGGCGGTTTTTCTTACCAGACAACCGGTTCCACAGGTGATGGTTATGAGTTTGCGAAAGCAGCAGGACATACTGTGACGGAACTTTCTCCGGCGCTGGTTCCGTTCATCTGTGCGGAGGAAGATGTCCGTGCATTACAGGGACTTTCCCTGCGCAACATTGCGGTAACCGTTTATAACGGAAAGAAAGTTCTTTGGAAGGAATTCGGAGAGATGCTGTTCACACACTTTGGTGTGAGCGGACCGGTAGTGTTAAGCGCCAGCAGCTATGCAGCGAAGACATTGAAAAAGAATCCGCTGGTGATGGATATCGATCTGAAACCGGCTCTTTCCAGAGAGCAGTTAGATGCCAGAATCCTTCGAGATTTTGACGAGGCGAAAAATAAACAGTTTAAAAATGCACTGAACCAGCTGTATCCGGCAAAGATGATCCCGGTCATCATTGCGCGAAGCGGTATCAACCCGGAAAAACAGGTCAACGAAGTGACTGCAGTGGAGCGAGAGCGCCTTCTTTCTATTACAAAGGCATTCCGCGTGACATTAACCGGACTTCGCGGCTTCAGTGAGGCGATCGTGACTCAGGGCGGTGTTTCTGTAAAAGAAGTAAATCCGTCCACCATGGAATCGAAAAAAGTTTCCGGTATGTATTTCGCAGGCGAGGTTCTGGATCTCGATGCGGTGACCGGCGGATTTAATTTGCAGATCGCCTGGTCGACCGGAATGCTGGCAGGCAGAAGCTGTCAGTAAAACGATGAATAATTTTCCGAATACGGAAGTATAATACGAGGAGGAAAACATGTCTTTTAACGTGGCAATTGACGGCCCTGCAGGAGCCGGAAAGAGTAGTGTGGCAAAGGCAGTGGCAAAAAAACAGGGATTTATCTATGTAGACACCGGTGCCATGTACCGTGCAATGTCCCTGTATTATATCAGAAAAGAAATCGATGTGAATGATGTGGAGGCCATCTGCGCAAGATTAGACGAGATCGAGATCTCTCTGGCTTACGAGGACGGCGTTCAGCAGGTATTCTTAAACGGAGAGAATGTATCCGGACTGATCCGCACTGAAGAAGTCGGTATGGCAACTTCTACAATCTCCAAGATCAAAGAAGTCAGAGAAAAGATGGTAGCTCTCCAGCAGGAAATCGCAAAAACAACAGATGTTGTGATGGATGGCAGAGACATTGGTATGTGGGTGCTCCCGAATGCAGACGTAAAGATCTATATGACAGCAAGCTCCATTGAGCGTGCGAGACGACGTCATAAGGAGCTTTTAGAGAAAGGCGGAACAAAGACTCTGGAAGAGATCGAGCAGGATATCATTGCCAGAGACTATCAGGACATGAACCGCGAAAACTCTCCGCTGGTACAGGCTCCGGATGCGACCTATCTGGATACATCCGATATGAATCTGGAAGAAGTGATCCGGGCGATCATGAATATGATCGACGAGAAAAAAGCAGCCGTATAAGGAGGGGCCGGATGGAAGTAATCGTAGCAAAAACAGCCGGTTTCTGTTTTGGTGTAAAACGGGCGGTTGAAAAGGTTTATGAACAGATCGCAAACGGAAAGAAACCGATCTTCACGTATGGTCCGATCATTCACAATGAAGAAGTGGTTCGCGATCTGAGCGAAAAAGGTGTCGGAGTTATCGATACAAAAGAGGAATTGGCAGCGCTTAAGGATGGCGTTGTTGTGATCCGCTCCCATGGAGTAGGAAAAGAAATTTATGATATTCTGGAGGGGAACGGCGTGGAGATCGTCGACGCGACATGCCCGTTTGTAAAGAAAATTCATAACATCGTGGCGGAGCAGAGCGCAGCCGGCCGTCAGGTCATTATCGTTGGTGATGCGAAGCATCCGGAGGTTCAGGGAATCCGCGGATGGGGCGACGATAAGACGAAAGTGATCGATTCCTACGAGGAATTTGAAAAACTTGCGATTTCTCCGGAAGTACCACTTTGTCTGGTGGCTCAGACGACATTTAATTACAATAAATTTCAAGAATTAGTTGAAAAATTTTCAAGAACGAGTTATGATATAAATGTTTTAAATACAATTTGCAATGCGACACAGGAAAGACAGGTGGAAGCAAAAAAGGTAGCTTCCCAGGTAGATGTGATGCTGGTTATCGGAGGTAAACACAGCTCCAATACTCAGAAGCTATACGAGATCTGCCAGAAAGAATGTAAGAATACATATTACATTCAAACCGTAGGCGACTTAAATCCTGAATGTATTAGTTCGGCGTGCAATGTAGGTATTACGGCAGGGGC
>JAFOCX010000273.1 GCA_017380975.1 Lachnospiraceae bacterium | reverse complement strand
GAATCCATCGGACTGAAAAAAGAAGATGGATATTATAATTCAGGCGTTCTTCTTGTGGATCTGAAGCGCTGGCGTGAGGAACGGATCCAGGAAAAACTGATGCAGTTTCTAAAAGAAAAGGGCGGAGCGCTGTTTGCCAGTGATCAGGATCTGCTGAATGGAGCGTTGAAGGGACGAATCCATACATTGATGCCGGTCTGCAACTTTTTCCCGAACTATCGCTATTTTTCCTATCAGACATTGGTGGAGCATGCGCCTTCCTATAAAGCGGTTTCCAAGGCAGAATTCAAACTGGCGAAAAAGCATCCGAGGATCATTCATTATATGGGGGATGAGCGTCCGTGGATCCGGGGCAATCTGAATCATTATCGTCTGGCATATGAAAAATATCTGGCGCTGACTCCTTGGGCAGGAACCCCGAAGGAAACAGGAAAAGAAGTCTATATGCTGATCTACCATGCCATGGATTATGCGACTGCGATCTGTCCGGAGATTCGCTGGTATATCAGCAAGAAATTTGGAATGAAGGCAGTTATGAGCAGAAAGAAGCAGGCGGAGGAGAAGAAAGCATGATTACGGTACTGCTGGCAGCTTGGAACGGAGAAGCTTATCTTGAGGAACAGTTGGATTCTATTCTTGGACAGGATGGATTAGAATTGAATGATCTGCGTATCGTGATCTCGGATGACGGATCGACGGACCGTACGAGGGAAATTCTGAAGGATTATCAAGCGCAGTTTCCGGAACAGATATTGTTAAATCATCGAAGCGCGGAGCGGAAAGCGAAGGATCTGGCGGACGGAATCCCGGCGGCAGCAGGAAATTTTTTCTGGCTGCTCTCACAAGCCGGAGAATCGGATTATTATATGCTCAGCGATCAGGATGATGTGTGGAAGCCAAATAAAATCGAAACATTGATGATGGAAATGATGTGTCAGGAAGTACTAAACGGTGCAGATCATCCGATTTTGGTACATTCCGATATGGAAGTGGTGGATGCGAATCTAAAAACGATTCATCCGAGCTTCTTCAAATACCAGAAATGTGATCCGGATCGAACCGGATTTTCAGAGATACTGGCGGAAAACTCCGTGACCGGAGGCGCGGTGATGATGAACCGGGCATTAGTGGAACTTTTGAAGGAGCGTCCGCAGGCGTGCTTCATGCATGACTGGTGGATCGCGCTGGCTGCGTCCTGTTTCGGAACGATTTCCTGCGTGAAGGAAGCGCTTTATTTGTACCGTCAGCACGGACACAATACTCTGGGAGCGAAAGAGACCGGAAGTGTGAAAGATATGGCGGAGCGTTTGGAACGGTCTGCGCAGGTGGAGGAAAACTACCGCAAGATGGCAGCCCAGGCTCATGCCTTTGGTAACATGTACGGAGACCGTATGAACCCTGAACAGAAGGCAGTTCTGCGTGCCTATCTGGCGCTGCGGTACCAGTCACCGATGGGAAGATTTCGTAATATTGTGAAAAATCGTTTCTATAAGAGCTCGAAACTGCAGACATTTGCCCAGTGCGTGACGATTCCGAGGCCGGACGGGGATAACTGGCCGATCTAATAGGGGAGAACATAAGGTGAAGATCAATTGTGTGATTTTAAATTATAATGATGCATCCACAGTCTTGGAGCTTATCAATGAGATTGGTGGATATCAGGTATTGGACCGGATTGTCATTGTGGATAATGCATCCACGGATAATTCTTGGGACGTGTTACAGACGCTGAAAACGAAATACGCGCATGTGGATCTGCTCCGTTCGGAGAAAAACGGCGGGTACGGAGCCGGCAATAATCTTGGCGTGCGCCATGCAGTAAATGTCAATGGGGCAGATTATGTGTTGATCGCAAACCCGGACGTGAAATTTTCTGAGGCATGTGTGAAACGTCTGGCAGGAGTACTGTCCCGCCATGAAGAACTGGCAGTGGCGACCGCTTTGATGGAGGATGCTGCCTTCGGAACCCAGAAGAACGGATGGAAGATTCATGGATTCTGGGGAGAGCTGTTTGCCATGGGACCGATCTGCAGACGGTTATTAAAGAAGCGTCTGAATTATCCGGAGAAGTATTTTGAAGGAAAGAAAGCCGTTTATGTAGATGCGGTTCACGGATCGATGCTGATGGCGGACGGAAAGAAATTTTTAGAAGCCGGCGGATACGATGAGGGAATCTTCTTATATCAGGAAGAGACCGTTCTGGCGAGCAGGTTGAAAAACAGAGGTTATAAATCATTGTTGGTTCTGGATCAGAAGTATCGCCATGAACATTCTGTGTCCATCAAGAAATCATTTAAAGGGCAGATGGACCGTCAGAAACTGAGACATGAAAGTGTTCTGTATTATATGAAACACTATCTGGGAATTGGGCCGGTAGAGGAAATGATCGCAAACGTGTGGTTTGCGGGGATTTTGCTGGAGATTCGTGTGGCAGGGATGCTCGGTATGAAATTTTAAATAGGAATTAGAAACGTAAAAAGGCGCTGACTCCTTAAGATTTGGGAGCAGCGCCTTTGGTGCGATTTAATATCCAAATTTTACCAGGATCGCCTGTCTGGAAGCTTCGATTCCTTCCGGAGTCGTGGAAACGTCTGTCGGGTCCCATCGCTGTTCGAATGGGATCTCGTATGCGATGGTCGGTCGGTTGAACGGTCCCGGGATCGGGCTGTTGTAAACTTCAACGGCTGTTCCTACTGCGCAGTAGTCGTAGATCCATTTGGCATCTGCGGTTGTCAGTCGGATACATCCGGCGGATCGGGCGATACCGAGGTTGTTGTAAGTACTTGCCCATACGGTATATGGATCCGGAGCATCGTAGATAATGGAGTGCATCAGGATTCGGAGTCCGGAACCGAGTCTGGTTGCGTACTGGGTCCAAAGATCATGGATCATCAGTCTCCAACGGTATTTTTCCGGTGTGTAGAAGGTTCCGAGCGGAGTGTCTTCGCCGGTGGAAACCAGGAAGGACTTCACAGGGATAATGAATCCGTTTGCGCCATCCTGTGCATAAACAGTCAGGCAGTTCATTTCCTTGTTGATCTTGATCATGAACGGACCGGCTGTACCGATCAGCGGTTCGACATCGGCCCACATCTTACCGTCTTCGCCAAAGTAGTATTTGAATCCGTCGATATACTGCCATCCGGTTACCGGATAAGAATCTTTAAAGTAGTAGCGGTCATCACCAACCCAGCCCCATCCTGTGTAGTTGGAGCCGTCTGCACCGTGGATGTAGCGAAGCACACCGTCCACATACTGGACACCGTCTGCATGTGCTGCAAATACAGGTCTGGACAGGTCCAGCTGCGGGTCTGTACCTTTTTCTACGAACATGAGTCGGAAACCGGTCATAACGATACCCTGGTTCATAGCACCGCAGGTCATACCGTTTTTCGCCCAGCTGGTGTAAGATTTGTCGCTGAGAGAAGCAGTATAATAGATATCGTACTGGTCTGCAACCGGACCGGAGAATCGGAACTGGATCGCTTCAACCAATGGCCATCCATCGATCAAGTCAGTCTGCTGACCGTTCATCGCCCAGTTGGACCATCCGGCAGCAGTGGAGTATGTACGGTATAAGAGATCTCCATGAATTCCTTCCAGATAAGTAGAGATTGAAGAGAAGGAATTGTCTTCTACTGTGATCGGCTGATCATTGACAAATGGAGAGGACCATTGTAAGGCATCTCGTAATAAAATCTGTGTCTGTAAACGAGGTACACGCTTTGGAACACTGAGCGGACCGCTTTCGTCCATCGGAGGCTGAGCGGTTTCCTGTACCGTCTCTTCCGGAACGGAAGGAGCGTCCGGAGCAATGATCACCGGCTGTCCGGCTGCTTCTGTAGACTCCGTGGGAACTTCAGAGATTTCTGGTTCCGGGATCGGGTTTCCCGGAGAAACCACCGGTTCCGGCGGAAGTGCAAATTGGCCCGGGCCCAGGGATTCTTGGAATTCTGCGGTCGCTTCTATAGAAGCGGAATCTGTTCCGACAGGGATAACTTCTGTAATAACAGGGGACGAGGCCGTCTGGTCAGCGAACGTGTGCAGAACGCTGCTGCTTACTAAAACGCTTGATATAAGCAGAGTCAGGCCGGCTTTTTTCAGTCTGCGCATAGGCTTTCCTCCTTGTATTTTCAAATGATTTCGTCTTTATAGTTTACCATGATACGGGGAAAAATACTATATAAGATTTACAATTTATGGCGGATAGTGTAAAATGACAGGTATAAAACAATGGTAAAAGAGGGATGAAATGACAAGTATGGTACAGTCTGACAGCCGAAATGTGTTAGTCAGCATCTGCTGCATCACATACAATCAGGAGGCATACATTCGCGATGCCCTGGAAGGTTTCGTAAAACAGAAGACAAATTTCAGATATGAAGTCCTGATCCATGATGATGCATCGACGGACCGTACTGCAGAGATCATTCGTGAATATGAGGAAAAATATCCGGATCTGATCAAACCGATCCTGCAGACGGTAAATCAGTATTCCCTTGGTCTTACCAATGTTTCCGGAACATGGAATTTCCCGCGCGCGGTCAAAAACGGCAGTAAATACATTGCCATGTGTGAGGGAGATGATTATTGGATCGATGAGCATAAACTTCAGCGACAGGTGGATTATCTGGAAGCGCATCCGGATTGTTCTCTTGCATTTCACAGTGCAAAGGTGGAGGTTCAGGGCAGTGCAGTGACGGAGCGTATGATGCGCCCGTATCAGAACGATCGTATGGTGACTCCGGAGGAGATCATTGACAAGACATCCGGATATGCGACGGCATCGCTGATGTTCCGAACCGAGATGGTAAAGGAACTTCCGGATTTTTATAACAATGCACCGATCGCAGACATTCCGCTGCAGCTGTTGGCGGCGAATCTGGGATACGGTTATTATATGGATGAACCGATGTGTGTGTATCGTCTCGGCGGTGCAGCGTCCTGGACGACTCTGATGAAACAGGGCAATTACGAGAAAAAGCAGCAGGATTATGCGCGGGCGATGAAGAAGATGTATCAGGGATACGACGAGTTTTCCGGAAAGCGATTCCACGAAACCGTGGTGCGCGCATGGAAGAGACTGTATTTCCTGACCCAGGTCAATACGAAGCATTATGATGTGGTTCTGGACAAAAAGAACCGGAAATTTTATAAAGAACTGAATTTCAGAACCAGATTTTTCATCCGGTTTGAAGCGACATTTCCGGGACTTTATCAGTGGCTGCAGGATTCCTATCATCGATTCAGGAAATAGGAGAACTTTGTGACAGAAAAAGATATGAAACATAAAGTGGCGAAAGGACTCTTCTGGAAGCTTCTGGAGAATGGCGGCGCGCAGGCGGTGCAGTTCGTGGTGGCGATCCTGCTGGCAAGACTCCTGACACCGGCGGAATATGGCGTGGTAGGGATCATTATGATCTTCATTACCATTGCCAATGTGTTTGTTCAGAGCGGATTCAGTACAGCGCTGGTACAGAAGAAACATGCGGATGCATCGGATTTTTCTTCTGTCTGTTATTTTGAACTGGTGCTTTCTGTAGGTCTGTACGGGATTCTTTATTTGGCAGCTCCGCATATTGCAGCATTCTATGAGATTGCTGAATTAAAAGAAATCGTACGCGTACTGGCGATCGTGCTTTTTCCGGGTGCGGTGATCTCAGTCCAGACGGCGTATGTTTCCAGAAATCTGGAATTTAAAGGATTGTTCCTTTCTACACTGGCTGCCTCTTTGATATCAGGTGCAGTCAGCATCGGAATGGCCATGGCAGGCTTTGGTGTCTGGGCCATGGTGGGACAGCAGATCATTTATTATTTTGCATTGATGATCGTTCTGTTCTTTACGGTTTCCTGGAGACCGGAGAAGCTGTTCAGTTTTGAAAAGCTTCGCTCGTTATTTGCATTCGGATGGAAGCTGTTGTGTGCTTCTCTCTTGGATACGGTTTTTAACAACCTGTACGGTTTATTAATAGGAAAGATTTACAATGAGGAACTGCTTGGAAGCTACAATCGCGGTGAGCAGTTTCCGAAACTGATCGCGACGAACCTTGGTGCCGCGATCCAGGCAGTGCTGCTTCCGGCATTTTCTGCGAAGCAGGACGATATGAAGGAAGTAAAGAGCATGGTGCGAAAGGCCATTCAGCTGAGCTCCTTTGTCGTGCTGCCGATGTTATTGGGATTGTTTGCAGTGGCAGATACGCTGGTGCTGGTTCTTCTCGGAGAACAGTGGCTGGTTTGCGTTCCGTTTCTTCGGATCACATGTATCACATACTGTTTCTGGCCGATCCACATCACAAACCTGCAGGCCATCAACGCGGTGGGAAGAAGTGATATTTTCCTGAAGCTGGAAGTGGTGAAAAAAGGACTGAGTGTGATCGCATTGCTGATCGGTATGCAGTTCAATGTTTATATTATGGTGTCCATCAAGGCGTTCCAGGATTTTCTGTGTACGTTTGTCAATGCGGCACCGAATAAAAAACTGCTGGGTTACAGCATTTTTGATCAGTGGAAGGATGTGGCACCTCCGGCGCTGCTGTCCGTTGTGATGTGCGCGACGGTAATGATGGCCGGAAAATGGCTGGTGTTCCTTCCGTTACTTGTAAGACTGATGGTTCAGATTCTGGTCGGTGTGGCTGTGTATGCAGTGCTGGCCGGAGTATTTCGATTAGAGAGTTTCCGATTCTGTCTGGACGGATTGCGTGCGATGACAGGAAGGGAACGTAAGGAGGCGAGATAGTCGATGGGTGAGACGATTCTTGTAACTGCGATCGGGTCTTTTTCTGCGGTGACTGTGATCGAGTCTCTGAAGAAGGACGGTTACCGGGTGGTCGGATGCGATATTTATCCGGCGGAATGGGTGGCCAATTCGCAGATTGTCGATGTGTTTTATCGGGCCCCGTATGCGACAGACAGACCTGCGTACGAGGAATTTATCAAAATGGTCTGCAAAGAAGAGGAAGCGGCGTACATTATGCCGCTGACCGATGTGGAAATTGACCTGTTTCGAAGATGGACGACTGCGGCGGAGGATACCGGTGCAGTTGTTTGTATGTCTGAACGGAAGATGTTAGACATCATTCGCGACAAAAAAGTGCTGGAAGATTATCTGGCACCGCTGGGAATCTGCGAAACGATCCCGGGGAAATTATTGGCAGATGTGATCGATGCACCTGAGACAGAGCTGACATATCCCCTTGTGATCAAACCGATCGACGGACGCAGCAGTCAGGGACTCCACATCGTAAAAAATGAAAGAGAAATGAGAACCGTTGTGGAATTATGCAGAGAGGACGCGGATCATTATCTGGTGCAGCCGAAGATTTCCGGACCCATTATTACCGTTGACGTGGTGAGAAATCCGGAGACGGAGGAATGCGTGTGCATTCCGAGACGAGAGCTGCTTCGCACATTGAACGGAGCAGGAACTTCGGTTTACGTATTTAAAAATGAGCATCTGGAGAAGCAGTGCAAAGCGATCGTAAAAGCGCTGAATATATGCGGATGCGTAAACTTTGAATTTGTAGAAGAACTCGAGCCAGCAGAGAAACACGGTCCGGGCAAATGGAGATTTTTGGAGTGCAACCCGAGATTTTCCGGCGGATTGGCATTTTCTGCTGTGGCAGGATATGATATGGTGCGAAACCATGTAAACTGCTTTAAGGGAATCGGATTAGAGCCGGAAGGTGAGATCCAAGATCAGTATGTTGCGAGACGATACACAGAAGTTGTGACGGGGTGATGAGAATGGAGATCAAAAAACATGAGAAACCGGTATTGGTGACACGCTCATCCTTGCCG